>NZ_JBFAZH010000001.1:0-41884 GCF_040681735.1 Actinoplanes sp. NPDC051633
CGCTGCACCGCGGCCTTGCCGTCCTGCGCCGCCTCCACCAGCTTCGCCATCTGCGCCAGCTGCGTCTCCGCGCCGACCCTCGTCGCCCGTACCAGCAGGCGGCCGCCCGCGTTCACCGTCGCGCCGATCACCGGGTCCCCGGCCCGCACCTCGACCGGCACCGACTCGCCGGTGACCAGGCTCTGGTCGATCGCCGACGCGCCGTCCACCACCACGCCGTCGGTGGCGACCTTCTCGCCCGGGCGGACCTCGAACTCGTCGCCGGCCACGAGCTGCTCGGCCGGGATCTCGCGCGGCACGCCGTCGCGGACCACGGTGACCGTCTTCGCGCCCAGCGACAGCAGCGAGCGCAGCGCGTCGCCCGCCCGGCGCTTCGCCCGCGCCTCCAGATAGCGCCCGGCCAGCAGGAACGTCGTCACCCCGGCGGCCGCCTCGAGATACACGGCGTCGCCGCCGCGGGCGGTCAGCGAGAACGGGTGGGTCATCCCGGGCGTGCCCGCGTCGCCGAGGAACAGCGCCCACACCGACCAGCCGAACGCCGCCAGCGTGCCGATCGACACCAGCGTGTCCATGGTCGCCGCGGCGTGCCGCAGGTTGAGCACCATCGCCCGGTGGAACGGCCACCCACCGTAGGCGACCACCGGCGCGGCCAGGGTCAGCGAAAGCCACTGCCAGTAGTCGAACTGCCAGGCCGGGACCATCGCGAGGACGATCACCGGCACGCTCAGCACGGCGGAGACGATCAGACGGGTACGCAGCGGGTCAGCCGGCGCCGCCGGGGGCGCTTCCTCCGACGGCACCGCGGCGGAATAGCCGGTCTTCTCCACCACGGCGATCAGGTCGTCGGCCGAGACCGTGGACGGCACCCGGGCGCGCGCCTTCTCCGTGGCGTAGTTCACGGTGGCGGTCACACCGTCGAGCCGATTGAGCTTCTTCTCGATGCGGTTGGCGCACGCCGTACACGTCATCCCGCCGATCTCGAGCTCGATCAACCGTTCCATACCCCCGAGCATACCCCTCGGGGGTACTAGTCAGCGATTGGACGAAGTCTTGACCAACGTGCGGATCTGCCGCAGCAGCACCGACAGCGCCGCCAGGTCGGCCGGCGACTCCTCGACGCTGCCCATCGCGTTGCCGGCCCGCGCGATCGAAGCGGCGTTGACCTGCTCCCACTCCGACACCCGGTCCTCCGGGGAGTCCTCGGCCGGCGTCGACTGCAGGACCTCGGAGGTGAGCCCGGCCAGCGCGGCGTACAGGTCGTAGCGCAGGGCCATCCGGGCCAGGGTCTGCCATCGGTCGTTGCGCGGCAATCTGGAGATCTGCGAGAGCAGCGCGTCGATCTGGAAGCGGCACGAGATCACGAAGTAGACCTTGGCCACCTCGATCGGCTCGCGTTCGGTGTGTTTCGCCACCTCGAGGATGTCGAAGAACCCGAAGGCGTAGACCACCCGGGCGACGCGCTCGGCGAGCTCCTCCGGAATGCCGAGGGCGGCCAGCCGCGCGACGTGGTTGTCCAGCGACTCGCGTTCGACGCCGACCAGCACGTTGGGCAGCTCGGGCAGCAGCGCGCCGACGCCCGGCCCGAGCCGCTCGATCTCACCGGCCACGTCGATCGGCGAGCGCCGGTTGCTGACCAGCCAGCGGGTTGCCCGGTCGAGCAGCCGCCGGGTCTCCAGATAGATCCTGACCTGCGCGTCGGTCGGCACCTCGTGGTCGAGCCGCTCGGCCGCCTCCCACAGCTTGCCGAGGCCGTAGACGTCGCGGACCACGACGTACGCCCGCATCACGTCCGCCGCCGACGCCCCGCTCTCCTCCATCGCGCGGAAGACGAACGACGTGCCGCCGCGGTTGACCACCTCGTTGACCAGCACCGTCGAGATGATTTCGCGGCGCAGCCGGTGCCCGGCCATCCGCGTGGCGAAGCGCTCGCGCAACGGCGTCGGAAAGTAGCGGGACAGCACGCCGGTCGTCCACGGCTCGTCGACCAGGCTGTCGGTCAGGATCGCGCGTTCCAGGTTGATCTTCACGTACGCGAGCAGCACCGCGAACTCCGGCGGTGTCAGCCCGTCGCCCGCCTCGTGCCGCGCGGCCAGCTCGTCGTCGGCCGGCAGCGCCTCCAGCTCGCGGTTGAGCTGCCCGGAGCGCTCCATCTCGGTCAGCATCCGGCGGTGCACCGGCAGCAGCGAGTGCGCCTGCGCGCGGGCGTTGCCCAGGGCGGTGGCCTGCTCGTAGTTGTCCCGCAGCACCAGCGCGGCGACCTCGTCGGTCATCGCGGCCAGCAGCTCGTCGCGCTCGGGCACGGTCAGCTCGCCGTCGGCCACCGCGGCGCCGAGCAGGATCTTGATGTTCACCTCGTGGTCGGAGCAGTCCACGCCGGCCGTGTTGTCGATGAAGTCGGTGAAGATCCGGCCGCCGGCGCGCGCGTACTCGATGCGTCCGCGCTGGGTGAGGCCCAGGTTGCCGCCCTCTCCGACCACCTTGACCCGCAGGTCGCGGCCGTTGACGCGAATAGCGTCGTTGGCCTTGTCGCCGACCTCGGCGTTGTTCTCGGCGGCCGCCTTCACATAGGTGCCGATGCCGCCGTTCCAGAGCAGGTCGACCGGGGCGAGCAGGATCGCGCGCATCAGCTCGGCCGGGCTCATCGACACCGGGCCGCCCGACGAGGCATCGCCGAGGCCGAGCGCCGCCCGCACCTCGGGCGAGATCGGGATCGACTTGGCGGTGCGCGGGAAGACGCCGCCGCCGGCGCTGATCTTCGAGCTGTCGTAGTCGGCCCAGGACGAGCGGGGCAGGGCGAACATGCGCTGCCGCTCGGCGAACGAGGTCGCCGCGTCCGGTGCCGGGTCGAGGAAGATGTGCCGGTGGTCGAAGGCGGCCACCAGCCGGATGTGCTCGCTCAGCAGCATCCCGTTGCCGAAGACGTCGCCGGACATGTCGCCGATGCCGACCACGGTGAAGTCCTGCGACTGGGTGTCCGTACCCATGTCCCTGAAGTGCTTCTTGACCGACTCCCACGCACCGCGCGCGGTGATCCCCATCTTCTTGTGGTCGTAGCCGGCCGAGCCGCCGGAGGCGAACGCGTCGCCCATCCAGAAGTCCTTGGCCACCGAGATCTCGTTCGCGATGTCGGAGAACGTGGCCGTGCCCTTGTCCGCCGCCACCACCAGGTAGGGGTCGTCGCCGTCGTGCCGGACGACGTCCCGCGGCGGCATGATCTTGCCGCTGAGGATGTTGTCCGTCACGTCCAGCATGGCGGTGATGAACTGGCGGTAACAGGTCACCGCCTCATCGCGGTCGCCCGGCTTCTGCTTGAGCACGAAGCCGCCTTTCGCACCCACCGGCACGATCACCGCGTTCTTCACCATCTGCGCCTTGACCAGGCCGAGGATCTCGGTGCGGAAGTCCTCACGGCGGTCCGACCAGCGCAGGCCGCCGCGGGCGACCGGGCCGAAGCGCAGGTGCACGCCCTCGAAGCGGGGTGAGTAGACGAAGATCTCGTACTTCGGGCGGGGCTGTGGCAGGTCGGGGATCGCCTGCGGGTCCAGCTTGAAGGCCACGTAGGACTTCGGGCGCTGGTCGGAGCCGCGCTGGAAGAAGCTGGTACGCAGGGTGGCCTGGATCAACGTCAGGTACGACCGCAGGATCCGGTCCTGATCGAGGCTGTCCACGGCGTCCAGCCGCTCGGTGATCCGCTCGGCGATCTCGACGGATTTCTTGGCCCGCTCCTGCTCGCCGATCACCAGCCGCGGCGCGAACCGCATCTCGAAGAGCTCCACCAGCAGCCGGGCGATCTCCGGATACGCGACGAACGTGGACTCGACATAGCGCTGCGAGAAGACGTTCCCGGTCTGGCGCTGATATTTCGCGTACGCGCGCAGCACGACCACCTGCCGCCAGGTCAGCCCGGCGCGCAGCACCAGCTCGTTGAACCCGTCCACCTCGGCCTCGCCGCGCCAGGTGGCGGCGAACGCGTTCTCCACCTGCGGCCGCACCTCGGACAGCTCGCGGTGCTCGGTGGGCGGCTGCAACCCGAAGTCGTAGAGGTAGACCGTGCCGTCGGGCCGGCGCACTTCGTACGGCCGCTCGTCGATCACCTGCACGCCCAGCGAATGCAGCACCGGCAGCACCGCGGACAGCATCATCGGCTCGCCGTACCGGTAGACCTTGAACCGCACGTCGAGGTCGTCCGGCTCAGGCTCGCCGCTCTGGCCGGTGTGCCGCTTGCGGTAGAGGTGCATCTCGAGCTGGCCCGGCTCCTCGAGAAGCTCCAGCTTGGCCAGGTCCTGCACCGCCTCGTAGGGGGTGTGCCCGTCCTTGTAACTGTCCGGGAAGGCGGTCGCGTACCTGCCGAACAGGTCCTTGGCCGGCTCCTCGCCCAGCTTGCGCTCCAGCACCAGGTCGAAGTCGTCGTCCCACAGCCGGGTCGCGTCGGCCAGCATCTCGGCCAGCTCGTTCGGATCCACCGCGCCGGGCGGATCGGCCGGGTCGGTACGCACCACGAAGTGCACCCGGGCGAGCATCCGCTCGGTCACCCGGGTGGTGTAGTCCACCCCGACCCCGTTCAGCTCGCGCAGCAGGATTTCCTGCATGGACAGCCGGTTCGCGGTGGTGAACCGGTCGCGGGGCAGGTAGATCAGGCACGAGATGAAGCGGCCATAGCCGTCGCGGCGCAGGAACAGCCGCAACTGGCGGCGCCCGGCCATCCGCAGCACGCCGACGACCGCCTCGTACAGGTCATCGGTCTTGATCTGAAAGAGCTCGTCCCTCGGGTACGTCTCGAGGATCTGCAACAGGTCCTTGCCCGAGTGGCCACGCGGCGAGAGGCCGGAGCGGTCCAGCACCTCCATCACCTTGCGCCGGACCACCGGCAGCTCGCGCACGCTCGTCCGGTACGCCGAACTTGAGAACAGCCCGAGGAAGCGCCGCTCGCCGACCACCTCGCCCCGGTCGTCGAACACCTTGACGCCGATGTAGTCCAGATAGGCCGACCGGTGCACGGTGGCCCGCGAGTTCGCCTTGGTGATCACCAGCAGCCGCTTCTCGAGGGCGCGCCGGTAGGCCTCCGGAGTCATCGAGGACAGCGCCCGCGGTGTGCCCTCGCCGCGCAGGATGCCGAGCCCGCTGCCCGGCACCGCGTGCAGCACATCGTCGTCCAGCCTGTACTCGCGATAGCCGAGGAACGTGAAGTGGTCGTGGGCGAGCCACTTGAGCAGCTCGATCGAGTCGGTGACGTCCTTGTCGGGCACCGGCAGCTTCGTCTCCGAGCCGCGCGCCGCGGCCAGCTCGTCGGAGATCACCAGCGCCCGCTGCCGCATCCGCGGCCAGTCCTCCACCGCGTCGCGCACGTCGGTGAGCACCCGCCGCACCTCGTTGTGCAGCTGCTCACGCGCCTCCGGGTCGCGGACCGGGTCGATCTCGATCCGGATCCAGCTCTCCACCAGGTCGCCGTCGATCGCGTCGTCCGGCTCGACGTCGGCCTCCACCTGGGCCAGCGCGCCCAGCGGCTCGCGGCGCACCACGATCAGCGGGTGCACCAGCAGGTGCACCTCGAGCTGATGGGCGGTGAGCAGGGCCGCGACCGAGTCGACCAGGAACGGCATGTCGTCGGTGACGATCGAGACGACCGTGTGCGGCTCGGCCGCGTCGGGCGCGCTGATGTCGAGTTTCAGCTGACCGGGCAGCCGCTCGGCGGCGAGGCTGCGATGCTCCAGCGCGGCCTCGTACATCTCATCGGGTGTGTAGCCGACCAGTTCCTCATCGGGCGCGAACCGCCAGAACCGGCTCACCAGCGCCGCGGTCACGTGGTCGTCGCCGGCCCGCGACACCGCCTCGGCGACCAGCCGCTCGGCGTTGGGCAACGGCTCGTCGAGCTCGCTGTCCTCGGACGCTCCCAGCCGGCCGGTCAGGGCGAGCCCGGGGCCCGGCACGAAGTCGATCTCGGATTCGGACTCGGTTGCTGCCTCGTCGGCGACAGCCATGCCTGGCACTCCCCTCAGCCCACCACTCTGTGGGCTAACGCGTCCCGCACAGCCTACGGCGTGGGTGCGGGGCGAATCCCGGCCCTCGGTCACGCCGAGGTCGCGAACGTGCCGATCCAAGGCCGAAATTTCGCCGCAGATCGCCCAGCTGCGGACATCGCATCAGACGAACCCGCTTGACCGTTCGCTAAGTTTCTCCGCGCTAGGGTCTGTCTCGTGGATCTCCCGGCAATCGCGGGTGATCGACGAGACGGACCCTGGTCTGCGATTCCGTTACCCCAGGAGGGAGAAGTGATGCGCCGCTACCCGCCACCCGCGGGCGGTCGTTTCACAACGGTCCGCCGTGCCGCCGCGGTGGCGGCGTCGTTCGTGCTGCTCGGCGCCTCGGTCGCCGCCTGTGGCGCGGACGGTCCCGGCGACACCCTCGACACCTTCCTTGCCGGCTGGAAGTCCGGTGACCTGTCCAAGGTCGGCTTCGTCGACGCGGCCGGTGGGGCGATGAAGCCGGCCGACGTCTACTCCGAGCTCACCGGTCTCGCCGGTGACCTGCCTCTCACCACGCTGGTGGTCAGCCGGGTCGGTGAGACCAAGGAGACCGGTGAGATCGCGACCAGCCCGATCAAGGTCGACTGGACGCTGCCGAACGGCTCGCCCTGGTCCTATGAGAGCTCCGTACGGATGACCAAGCGCGACAGCGACGGCTGGCGGGTCATCTGGGAGCCCACCATCGTGCACACCGAGCTGGCCAGCGGCGACCGGTTCGAGCTGCGCCGGGTGGCCGCCGAGCGGGCGACCATCCTGGACGCCGCGGGCAAGCCGATAGTGACCCCGCGCCCCGTCGTCACGATCGCGCTCGACCCGGCCCGCGTCACCGACGTCAAGGCGCTGACCACGGCCCTCACCGCCGCCTTCAAGAAGATCAAGGTGACGGTCGACCTCAGCAAGCTCAAGTCCCGCATCGACGACGCGCAGCCGGGCAGCCGGGTCGACCTGGTGACGCTGCGCCGCGAGGACTATCTCAAGATCAGGCCGCAGGTACGCCCGCTGCCGGGCACCATCTTCCCCGAGGCCACCCTCGACCTCGCCCCGACGCGGTCCTTCGCGCGCGCCCTGCTCGGCACCGTCGACCTGGCCACCCGTGAGGACATCGACGCCAGCCCCAACGCCGTCGCGCAGGGCGACCAGGTGGGGCACGGCGGGCTGCAGCAGCGCTACGACGCCAAGCTGCGCGGGACGCCGGGGCAGTCGGTGGTGATCGCCCGCAAGGCGCCGGACGGTTCGGTGTCGGCGCCGCAGGTCTACAGCACCGAGGCGGTGGCCGGCACGCCGGTCAAGACCACGATCGATTCGCGTACGCAGACCGCGGCGGACGCCGCCGTGGCCGCGGAGAAACAGCCGAGCGCCCTGGTCGCCGTCAAGGTCAGCGACTCGTCGGTCCTGGCGGTCTCCAACGGCCCCGACGGCGGCTCCGACAACGTGGCGCTGACCGGGCAGGTGCCGCCGGGCTCCACCTTCAAGATGGTGTCGACGCTGGGCCTGCTGCAGAAGAAGGCGGTCACGGCGGCCACGGTCGTCGATTGCCCGAGGACCAAGAAGGTAGGCGCGCGCGAGTTCAAGAACGCGCACAACATGGCGCTCGGCCGGGTGCCGTTCCACACCGACTTCGCGGAGTCGTGCAACACCGCATTCGTGAACGTGGCGCCCAAGCTCGGCGCGGACGGCCTGCAGGCGGCCGGCGCGGCGGTCGGCCTGGGCGGCCAGTGGGATATCGGGATGCCGGCCTTCAGCGGCAAGGTGTCACCCGGCGATTCGGCGGTGGAGCTGGCGGCGGCGAGCTTCGGGCAGGGCAAGACGGTGGTCAGCCCGGTGGCCATGGCGAGCGCGACGGCGGCGGTGGCGCGCGGCCGGTTCCAGCAGCCCAAGCTGGTGCTCGACCCGGCGCCGGCCGCACCGGCCGCGGACGGCCCGGCGATCGACCGGGCGGTGGTGGACCCGCTGCGCGCGATGATGCGCGAGGTCGTGACGACGGGTACGGGTACGGCGCTCAAGGACGTGCCGGGCGCGCCGGTCAGCGGCAAGACGGGAACGGCGGAGTTCCAGACGGGCTCGACCGACACGCACGCGTGGTTCATCGGCTGGCAGGGCGACGTGGCATTCGCGGTCATGGTCCAGAAGGGCGGCGCGGGCGCCGACACGGCAGTGCCGATCGTCGAGCGCTTCTTGACGGCCCTGAACAAGAAATAGGCGCCGCGGCCGCGCCGCCGCCTCCCCCACCCCGGCACTGGGTGGGCATGACTTCAGGGCCCGGGTGTGACAGTTTCGGGCCTTCGCCCACAGGCGGCCGCGGGAGGGCGTCAGGAGATGTCGGCCGGCTCTTCCGAGCCTGAGTCGAATGCCGGGCGCTGGGCCGGCAGAGAGAAGCGTGCGTCGGCCGCGCGTGGGCGCAGCATGCCGGGGCGGGTGGCCGGCAGCGGCTCGGAATCAAGCAGCGGCGCTGCGCCGAGCGGCCGCGGCACGATCGGCCGGCCGGGCTCGTCCGCTTCCGCGACGGGGGGTTCCGCCTCGTCGGGGGCGACCGGCTCTCCGCCGTCCGCCCTGGAGACGGCCGGGTCGTCGGCGGCCTGCTCGGGAGGTTCCGACTCCTGCGCTTCGGGTCCGGACTGCTCCAGCTGCGCCGGGTCGAACTCGCCCGGGAAAGCGTCGGCTTCCTCGACCGCGTGCAGCGTGGTGACGGGGACGGCTACCTCGCTCGGCGCACCTGGAAGATCCGACATCCCCGCGGCGGCCAGCGACACGCTCTCCGCCGCAGCCGCAGCGCGCCGCTTCTCGATCGACTCCGTCTCGTCGGCGGCCTCGGGCTCGCCGTCCGCCTGGCTGAAAGCGGCCTCGGCCTCGTCACCCGCCTGACTGAAAGCGGCCTCGCGCTCGTCGTCAGCCTCAGCAGAGGCATCGTCGGCATCCTCGTCGCCAAGGCCGTCGGAGCCATCGACCTGGCCGGCCGGAGCGGAACCGGCGGGCTCGTCACGGTCGAGCTCGTCCAAACCGCGCCCGTCAGAAGCGGACCCCTCGGAGGCGCGACCGCCAGACGAGGAGTCGTCCTGCCCGGGGCTAAGCGCCGAAGAGGCAGGGGTGGGCGCGTGGACGGCCTGGCCGGTCGCGATGGCCGCGGGGCTTGACAGGTCCTGGCGGGCCGCCACCAGGTCGGGGCGTGCGGCCACGTTGCGGACCGGGGTCAGGCCCGCCACCAGCGTCGAGGTGATCTCGTCGGCGTAGGAGCCGTCGTTGTCGTAATCCGGGTCGAAGACCGTGATCTCCACGCCCAGGCAGTGCGGCGTGTCCACCAGGCCGGCCAGCAACAACTCGAGCTCCGGGAACGCTATCCCGCCCGGCGACGGCGCATCCACCGCCGGCATCACCGCCGGGTCCAGCACGTCCATGTCGACGTGCACCCAGTAGCCCGCGCAATCCACCAGCTGGTCGCGGGCCCACTGCGCGCTGCGCGCCGCGCCCTCGGCCCGCAACGCCGGCACCGGCCGCGTCACGATGCCCGCCGCCTGGAGGTCGAGCCGATACTCGTCCTGGGCGCGGATCCCGAGCACCACCACGTCGACGTCGCGGAAATACGGCCGCCGGCCCTCGATCGCGGCCAGGTCGGGCTGCCCGCGGCCGGTGACCAGCGCCAGATCCTCGCCCGCCGCCGCACCGACGTACGACGCGTTGCCCGGGTGCCGGAAGTCGGAGTGCCCGTCCACGAAGACCAGCCCGATGCGCCCGCCGATGTCCTGCCCGAGGCGGTGCATCGCCAGCCCGGAGCCGAGCACGATCGAGCAGTCACCGCCCAGGATCACCGGGAACTCGCCGGCGTCGAGGATCCCGCCGATGCGGTCGGCCAGGCGGCGCGAGTAATTGGCGATCTGCTCCGCGTGGCACACGCCGTCGCCCGGCCGCCAGTCGCCCGGGTCGTACCGCGGCGGCGTCAGGCAGCCGGCGTCACGAGCGTGCAGCCGGTCGAGCAGTCCGTGGTCCCGCAGGGCCCCGGGCGCCTTGGCGCACCCCGGCACCGACGTCGCGGTCGGCGGGCGCAGACCGAGATTGGACGGTGCGTCCAGGATGGCGATGCGGCGCATGCGGGGCCTCCGGCCTAGAAGAGTGCGCGGGCGAGCGCGCGCCGGGCGTCGGACACCGCCGGATCATCCGGGCCGGCCACGGTGAACAGCGACAGCAGGTGCTTGCGCACCGCGTCGCGTTCCTCGCCGCTGGTCCGCTTGACCAGCTCGACCAGCCGCCGGTACGCGGACGGCGCCTCACCGCTGAGCACCTCGATGTCGGCGGCGAGCTGCTGGGCCGCCACGTCCTCGGGGTTCGCCGTCGCCTTGGCCAGCACGCCGGCCGCGTCCACCCCGCTCACCCGGCGGTACAGCTCCACCTGCGCCAGACCGGACTCGGCCGCGTGGTCCTGCGGCGACTCGGCCAGGATCTTCCGGTACGCCGCCTCGGCCTCGTCCAGATCACCGGTCATCAGCGCGTCGTCCGCGGCGTCGAGTCGCGGGTCCTCGGCCGGCGCCACGGCGATCCCGCCCGCCTTGAGCACCGCGTCGATGTACTGCTTGACCTGAGCCTCGGGCAGCACGCCGGTGAATCCCTCGACGAGCTGGCCGCCGACCACCGCGACCACCATCGGGATGCCCTGGACGCGCAGCGCCTGGGCGAGCCGCGGGTTGGCGTCGACGTCGACCTTGCCCAGCACCCAGCTGCCGCCGCCGGCCGCCGCCAGCTTCTCCAGCACCGGGGACAGCTGCTTGCACGGCTCGCACCAGTCGGCCCAGAAGTCGAGGATCACCGGCGTGCTCATCGACCGCTCGAGGACGGCCGACTGGAAGTTCGCCTCCGTCACCTCGATGACGGCGGCGCCGGGAGCACCAGCGGCACCGGGGACCCCGGCCGGCGGACCGGCCGCGGGGGCGCCCGGGGAAGCGGCGGCCGGCGCCGCGGATTTCGCCGGAGCGGGGCGCAGCGCGCTGAGATCGACCGCGCCGCGGGTGAAGATCGACGGAGTGCTCCGTGGGTCGCTCATGGTTCCCTAGTCTGTCACGCTGGGCAGGGCGTCCGCCGAGCCGCCGGGCAGGTGATATCGGACGTCACACGGGCACCCCGTCGAGGTAGGCGACGGCGCTGCGCTCCTGTCCGGCGCGCCACAGCCGGGCGGCGAGCGCGGGCTCGTCCGCGGGCCGCGTGACCTCGGCGAATCGCACCCGGTGGTCCCATTTCGGCAGCGGCGGGCCGAGCAGCACTCCGGTGGGCGCGTCCGGGCTCGTGGCGGCGTACAGGATCGGCAGGCTTCCCGAGGCGGCGCTGCGCGCGACGAGGGTCCGGACGATCGGCACGAGCGCCCGCGCGACGCTGCCCACGGTGTGCGTCATCATCGGCGTCCCGGCCACCCCGGGGTGCACGACCAGACTGCGGACCGGCTGCCCGGCCCGGCGCAGCCGCCGCTCCAGCTCGAGTCCGAAGAGGAGATCGGCGAGCTTGCTGGCGGCGTAGGCGCCCATCGGCGTGTAGCCCGCCCGGCCGGACATGTCGTCCAGCGGGAGGGCCTTGGCCCGCCGGTACAGGCTCGAGCTGACCGTCACACCCGGGCACCGCCGCGCAGGTGCGGCAGCAGCAGGCCGGTGAGCGCGAAGTGGCCCAGGAAGTTGGTGGCGAACTGGGACTCGACGCCCTGCGGGCTGAGCCGCCACGGGACGGCGCTGATCCCGGCGTTGTTGATCAGCAGGTCGAGAGGGCGGTCGCCCCAGTCCGCGGCGAAGGCGCGGACGGAGTCGAGATCTTCGGTGTCGAGAGCGCGGATGTGGACGCCGGCCGGGAACAGGCGCTCGGCCTTCGCCACGTTGCGCGCGGCCACCACGACGTCGGCGCCGCGGGCGGCCAGCTCACGGGCGACCACCAGCCCGAGGCCGCTGGTCGCCCCGGTGACCACCGCGGTGCGGCCGGTCTGATCGGGTATGTCATCGAAGGTCCAGGTCACTGGCATGGTCACGCCTCCACTCAGCGGATCATTTATCCGCTCGCCGCCACCGTAGCACGCAGCGGATGAGTTATCCTCTGGGTGTGTCCCTTCGCGCCGATTCCGCCCGTGTCCGTGAGCAGATGCTGCTCGCGGCCCGGCGCAGGATCGAGGGTGGCGACCTCGACCTGCCGCTGAACGCCGTGGCCAAGGACGCCGGCGTGGGCGTCGGCACGGTCTACCGGCACTTCCCCACCCGGCAGGAACTGCTCGAGGCGCTGGCCGCCGACAGCCTGGCGGAGCTGGCCGGCGCGGCCGAGCGTGCGGCGGAAGCGGCGGATGCCGGGGCGGCGCTGGGTGACTTCCTGGCCGCCGCGCTGAGCCGGCTCGACCGGGACCCCGCGCTGGCGCTGGTGCTCGGCGCGAGCGACGCGGCCTGCGACGACACCATGCGACGCAGCCGGGAACTGCTCGGCGCGCTCACCGGGCTGCTGGACCGGGCGCGGGCCGGCGGCGCTGTGCGGGCGGACGTGACCGCGGCCGATCTGCGCGCGCTGGTGTGCGGCGTGCACCACGCCGCCGAGGTGGCCGGCACCGGCGAGACCGGCCGCTACCTGCGCATCCTCCTCGACGGACTGAAACCCTAGAAGCGGGCCGGCTCGCGGTAGATGCCCCACTCCTGCTTGAGGGCGCCGCAGATCTCGCCCAGCGTGGCCTCCGCGCGGGCCGCCTCGAGCATCGGGACGATGAGGTTCTCCTCGGTGCGGGCCGCCTGCACGAGGGCCTGCAGCGCTGCTTCGACCCGTACCCCGTCGCGGTTGCCCTTGCGAGCCGAAAGCTCGCGCCGCTGCTCCACCTCGACCTCGTGCGAGACGCGCAGAATTTCGAGCTCCTTGGCGACCGTGCCGGTGTGCGCGTTGACCCCGACGATCTTCTTGTCGCCCTTTTCCAGCGCCTGCTGGTAGACGAAGGCGGCCTCCGCGATGTTGGCGGTGAACCAGCCGTCCTCGATGCCGCGCAGAATGCCGGCCGTCATCGATCCGTCCTCACCGAGCGACCGGATCTGCGTGAATATCTCCTCCGCCTCGGCCTCGATGCGGTCGGTGAGCTCCTCTAGGTACCAGGACCCGCCGAGCGGATCGGCCACGTTCACGACCCCGGTCTCCTCCATCAGGACCTGCTGGGTACGCAAGGCGATCTCGGCCGACTCGTCGGTGGGCAGCGCGAGCGTCTCGTCCAGCGCGTTGGTGTGCAGCGAGTTGGTCCCGCCGAGCACCGCCGCCAGGGCCTCCACCGCGGTACGCACGACGTTGTTGACCGGCTGCTGCGCGGTCAGCGACACCCCGGCGGTCTGCGTGTGGAACTTGAGCCACAACGCCTTCTCACTGGTCGCCCCGTAGTCGTCGCGCAGGTGTCGCGCCCAGATCCGCCGGGCCGCCCGGAACTTAGCGATCTCCTCGAAGAAGTCGATGTGCGCGTCGAAGAAGAACGACAGCCCCGGCGCGAACCGGTTGACGTCGAGCCCCCGGCTGAGCCCGAGCTCGACGTACCCGAAGCCGTCCGCCAGGGTGTACGCGAGCTCCTGCGCGGCCGTCGAGCCGGCCTCCCGGATGTGGTAGCCACTGACCGACAGCGGCTTGTACCGCGGGATCTCCGCCGCGCAATACTCCATCAGGTCGCCGATCAGGCGCAGGTGGGGGTCGGGCGGGAAGAGCCACTCCTTCTGCGCGATGTACTCCTTGAAGATGTCGGTCTGCAGCGTGCCGTCCAAGCGGGACAGATCCGCGCCCTGCCGCTCGGCCGCCACCAGATACATCACGAAGACCGGCACCGCCGGGCCGGAGATGGTCATGCTCGTGGTGACGTCGGCCAGGTTGATCCCGTCGAACAGCACGTCCATGTCGGCGGCCGAGTCGATCGCCACGCCGCAGTGGCCGACCTCGCCGAGCGACTGCGGCTCGTCGGAGTCGCGGCCCATCAGCGTCGGCATGTCGAAGGCCACGCTCAGCCCACCGCCGCCGGCGGCCAGGATCATCTTGTAGCGTTCGTTGGTCTGCCGCGCGTTGCCGAAGCCCGCGAACTGGCGGATGGTCCAGGTGCGTCCGCGATATCCGGTCGGATAGAGACCCCTGGTGTACGGGTACTCGCCCGGCCAGCCGATCCGCTCGAATCCGTCGTACCCGCCGCGCGGACCGTAGACCGGCTCGACCGGCATGCCGGACAGCGTGGTGAAGTCGGCGTCCCGCTTGCGGGCGGCGTCGTAGCGTTGCTGCCAGCGCTCACGGCCGGCGGCGATGTCGGCTTCATCCATGCCGCCCATCCTAGAGGCATTCACTGAACGATCACTAAGGTGCGGACATGACATTCCGGTTGTCGACGAAGGGACCGTTCTCGCTTGCCGAGGCCGCCCGCTGGCAGGGGACCTTTCCGGGCGCCCAAGCAGGCGACGGCTTGGAGCTGGCATTCCCGGCCGACGGCACCTGGCAGACGGTGGGCGTGCGGATCGACGACGACCTGACCGGCCACGTCACCGCCGATCCCGGCCGGCTCGGCGAGGCGGAGATCAAGACGCACGTCGAGCGCATCCTCTCGCTGGACGTCGACGGCCGGGGCTTCGCCAAGATCGAGGATGACGTGGTCGCCGACCTCCGGCGCCGGTTCCCCGGTCTGCGGCCGGTGCTGTTCGCCAGCGCGTACGAGGCGGCGGCCTGGGCCCTGCTCACCCACCGGATCTCGATGGTGCAGGGCGGGGCGCTGCGCCGGCGGCTGTGCGAGGAGCTGGGCGAGAAGGCGGGCTCGCTGCACGCCTTCCCGGCGCCGGAACGGCTGGCCACGCTCGATCCGATGCCCGGCATGACGATCCGCAAGGTGGAGAACCTGCGGGCACTGGGCGAGGCGGCCGCCGCCGGCGATCTCGACGTCGACCTGCTGCGCGACATGTCCGTCGAGCAGGCGCTCACCCACCTCAAGAAGCTGCCGGGCATCGGGCCGTTCTCGGCCGAGCTGATCCTGTACCGCGGGGTCGGCGTGGTCGACCTGTTCCCGCGCGAGACACCGCGGATCCACCGGGCGATGGCCGAGCTCTACGACCTCGGGCCCGAGCCCGCGCTGCCGCAGCTGGAGGCGATCGCCCGTGGCTGGCAGCCGTACCGCGGCTGGGTGGCGTTCCTGCTGCGCAACGCCGTTTGAAAGCGCCCATCGGCGTTCACAACCGGTGGTCGACGATCCAGGCCTGGGGGTTTCCCTTGCGGTAGAGCATCCGCATCATGGCCGGCATCATCGCGTCGCGGATCGCCGCGCCGATCGGGCCGGCCGCCTTGCCGCTGCCGTTGCGCCGGCCCGCCGCGACCACCTTCTGCACCCGCTTGCGACGCATCTGCTCGTAGTCGGCCAGCCCGTCCGCGATCGACGACGACGAGGCCAGGCAGCGGCCGAGCGTCACCGCGTCCTCGATCGCCATCGACGCGCCCTGCCCCGAGGACGGGGAGGCGGCGTGCGCGGCGTCGCCGAGCAGCACCGTGCGGTCGTCGTGCCAGACCGGCACCCGCGGCAGGTCGTAGGTGTTCCACGGACCCAGCACCTCGGGCGTCGCCCGGATGATCGCGGCGGCCGGGGTGGCGTCGCCCGCGAACAGGTCGATCATCGTCTGCCGGTAGCCCGCGGGCGGCGCTCCGGTGTGCGGGCGCTTCGCGGGCGGGTTCGCGAACCACCACGCCGAGCCGGCGGGATCCAGGCTCCAACCGAAGAAGCTGCGCCGCCCGAACGTCATGTGCACCACCCCGGGCGTGGGGTCCAGATCGGCGTCGATCGGCCCGGCGGTGAAGCCGGCCACGTTCAGCACGCCGAGATAGCGCGGCCCGGGTGCGCCGGGGTCCAGGATCTTCCGCGTACGCGAGTGCAGCCCGTCCGCGCCGACGACCAGATCGCCGGCCGCCCGGTCACCGTTGGCGAACGTGGCGACGCCGCCGTCCAGCCCGGCCAGCTTGTGGCCGTACCGGATCGGGATGCCGTCCTCGACCGCCGCCGCGCGCAGCGCCGCGTACAGGTCCCCGCGCCGGATGGTCGTGGTGGTGGTCCCGTCGGTTCCGCTGCCGCCCAGCGGCAGGTCGGCCAGGTGCCGGCCGGCGCCGTTGCCCAGCAGCAGGCGCGGCGTCGGGTACCCGGCCGCCATCACCTCGGCCGGGTCGAGCCCGAGCAACCGCAACGCCGCCAGCCCGTTCTCCGCCAGGGTCAGGAAGGCGCCGCGCTCGTCGGCGTCCTCGGCCCGGGCCTCGTGGATCTCCGGCTCCCAGCCGGCGCGGTGCAGCGCGATCGCCGCGACCGTCCCGGCGATGCCGCCGCCGATGACAACTGCTGTCTTAGTCATAAGGTGACTATGCATCCCATGACTATCGACCACAACCCTGAGATCACCCCTAGGCTGACCCCCATGACGACCGCCGGTGCGCGCCGATCACCACTGTCCGTGGTGCTTCTCGCGCTGCTCGCCGAGGACGCGATGCACCCGTACCGGATGCAGCAGATGATCAAGGAGCGCGGCCAGGACCAGCTGGTCAACGTGGCCCAGCGCAACAGCGTCTACCAGGCGCTGGACCGGCTGGTGCGGGACGGCCTGGCCCGGCCGGCCGGCACCGACCGCGACGGCGGGCGGCCGGAGCGCACCACCTACCGGATCACCACCGAGGGGCGGGAGACGCTGCGCCGCTGGGTGCTCGACATGCTGCCGGTGCCGGCCCGCGAGTTCCCGGTCTTCCCGGTCGCCCTGGCGTTCCTGGCGATCCTCAGCCCGGCCGAGGTCCGCACCGAGCTTGCCCGCCGCATCGAGGAGCAGGAGAAACAGCTGTCCTCGATCGAGCTGCAGGCGCCGCCGGGGCTGCCGCGGCTCTTCCTGATCGAGGACGAGTATCGGGCCGCGATGCTGCGCGCCGAGATCGACTGGCTGCGCGCGTTGGTCGCCGACCTGGCCGAGGGCCGGATCGCCTGGGATCAGGCGCTGGTGCTGGAGACGCTACAGCGTTTTCAGTAGCTCCTCGGCGGCCGCGTACGGGTCCAGCTCACCGGCGGCGACCCGGCCGGCGAGCGCGCTCAGCGGCGTACCCTCCCGCAGTGAACCCATCCGGGCCCGCAGCGTGCCCAGCGCGATCGCCTCGACCTCGACGGCGGCCCGCTTCTCGCGGCGCACCGTCAGCTGCCCCGAGTCCGTCATCCACGCGCGGTGCTTCTCGATCGCGGCGACGACGTCGTCGATGCCCTCGTTGCGCACCGCCACCGCCCGCACCACCTGCGGCCGCCACTCGCCGGGCCCGCGCTCGCCCAGCGCCAGCATCCCCTGGATGTCACGGTACGTGTTGTCGACCCCCGGCCGGTCCGCCTTGTTGATGACGAAGACGTCGGCGATCTCGAGGATGCCCGCCTTCACCGCCTGGATCGCGTCACCCATCCCGGGGGCGACCAGCACCAGCGTGGTGTCGGCGAGCGACGCGATCTCGACCTCGGCCTGCCCCACGCCGACCGTCTCGACGAGCACCACGTCGCAGCCGGCGCCCTCGAGGATCCGGACCGCCTGGGGCGTCGCCGCGGCCAGGCCGCCGAGCTGACCCCGGCTGGACATCGAGCGGATGTAGACCCCCGGGTCACCGGTGTGCTCCTGCATCCGGATCCGGTCGCCGAGGATCGCGCCGCCGGTGAACGGGCTGGACGGGTCGACGGCCAGCACGCCCACCCGGCGGCCGGCCGCACGCAGCGCCCGGACCAGCTCGTTGGTGGTGGTCGACTTGCCCACCCCGGGCGCACCGGTGAGCCCGACCACCTGGGCCGACCCGGCGTACGGGGCCAGCGCGGCGGCCACCTCGGGCAGCTCGGGCGCGCCGTCCTCCACGAGGCTGATCAGCCGGGCCACGGCACGCGCCTCGCCCGCGCGCGCCCGCTCGATCAGCGTGGGGATGTCCCTCACTCTTGCGGCCTCACGCGGCAGGCACCTTGATGATCAATGCGTCGCCCTGGCCGCCTCCGCCGCACAACCCGGCAGCGCCGAGACCGCCGCCGCGCCGGCGCAGCTCGAGCGCCAGGGTCAGCACCAGCCGTGCGCCGGACATGCCGATCGGGTGGCCCAGCGCGATCGCGCCGCCGTTCACGTTCACCATGTCCTCGTCCACCTTGAGCTCCCGCATCGACTGCAGGACCACCTGGGCGAAGGCCTCGTTGATCTCGATCAGGTCGAGCTCCTCGACGGTGAGCGAGGCCCGGCTGAGCGCCTTCTTGATCGCGTTGGCCGGCTGGGACTGCAGCGAGTTGTCCGGCCCGGCCACCGTCCCGTACGAGACGATCTCGGCGATCCAGCTCAGGCCCAGCTCCTCGGCCTTGGCCCGGCTCATCACCACGACCGCGGCGGCGCCGTCCGAGATCGGCGATGCGCTGCCCGCGGTGATCGTGCCGTCCTTGGTGAAGGCCGGGCGCAGCCGGCCGAGCGACTCCGCGGTCGCGTCCGGCCGGACCCCCTCGTCGGTGTCGACGACCTTGTCGGCGTCGCGCTGCCCGACCTTGATCGGCACGATCTCCTCGGCGAAGTGGCCGTTGCGCTGCGCCGCGGCGGCCCGCTGGTGGCTGAGCGCGGCGAAGGCGTCCTGCTCGGCGCGGGTGATGCCGAGTTTCGCGCCGCTGAGCTCGGTGGACTCGCCCATCGACACGCCGTCCCACGGGTCCGACAGGCCGTCCATGGCGGTGTGGTCGCGCACCAGCACGTCGCCGAACTTGCTGCCCTGGCGGTGGTTCATCAGCAGGTGCGGCGCCAGCGTCATCGACTCCATGCCGCCGGCCACCACGATGTCGAACTCGCCGGCCCGGATCAGCTGGTCGGCCAGCGCGATCGCGTCCATCCCGGAGAGGCAGACCTTGTTGACGGTCAGCGCCGGGGTGGTCATCGGGATGCCGGCGGCGACCGCGGCCTGCCGGGCGGTGATCTGCCCCGCGCCGGCCTGCAGCACCTGGCCCATGATCACGTACTCCACCTGGTCGGGCCGGACGCCGCCGCGCTCGAGCGCACCGGCGATGGCGTGGCCGCCGAGCGCCGTGCCGGGCAGGTTCTTCAGATTCCCTAGCAGACGACCCATCGGGGTACGCGCGCCACTGACGATGACCGAGCTGGCCACTGGTCCTCCCTGAACGATGGCCGGACTTAACGAAGGTTCAGGGTGCCAGACTATCCGGCATGGCAGAGCTTCCCCTCGTCGGATTGTGTCGCATCGACCACGTCGGCGTCGCGGTCCGGGACCTCGACGAGGCCATCGCGTTCTACGCCGAGACCTTCGGCCTCGAGTGCGTGCATCAGGAGACCAACGACGAGCAGGGGGTACGCGAGGCGATGCTGGCCGTCGGCGACGACCCCGACGGCCCGCGCATCCAGCTGCTCGCCCCGGCGCGGCCGGACTCGGCGATCGCCAAGTTCCTCGACCGCAACGGCCCTGGCCTGCAACAGCTGGCGTACACGGTGCGCGACGTCGAGGCGAGCAGCGCGGCCCTGCGAGAGCGCGGCCTGCGCCTGCTCTACGACACCCCGCGGCGCGGCACCGGCGGCTCGCTGATCAACTTCGTGCACCCCAAGGACGCCGGCGGCGTCCTGATGGAATTGGTCCAGCCTGCCTTTTTAGTACCTCTTGCGGATGAAAAGTCCTGACGGCACCCGCGTGGCCTGGCAGGATCGTGCCCATAGAGGAGCACCGAACGGCCATCCTGATGGGACGATCCACGGTCAAACCCTGACACAGCAGGTGAGGCCGCAGCAGTGGCCGTGGTCGGGCGGGCGGACCGCGGGCCGCCCGATCGGCCGAGGCCGACCCCGACGGGCGGTCGAAGCTGACCACTTTGCCATTTCGACGCCTGACTGCCCCTTGCGTGCCCCAAGGCGGTTCGCAAGGATGGCGCAATGCCCCAGCAGCAGGACCAGAATATGGCGTTCTTCGAGTCCGCGAATTCACAGACCGACTTCACCGTCG
The DNA here is from genome assembly GCF_040681735.1 of Actinoplanes sp. NPDC051633. NCBI lineage: Bacteria > Bacillati > Actinomycetota > Actinomycetes > Micromonosporales > Micromonosporaceae > Actinoplanes > Actinoplanes sp. NPDC051633. The sequence continues at coordinate 19,974 of NZ_JBFAZH010000001.1, forward strand.
TTCTGCGTGGCTACGACCGCGGACAGGTGGACGCGCACCTCGGCCGCCTGATCGCAGCGCTCAACCAGTCCGAGCAGGCCCGTGGTGAGGCCGAGCAGCGGATGAACGACGCGCAGCGCCGGCTGCGTCAGGCCGAGCAGCGGCTCAACGCGCTCGAGCAGAAGCTGGCGGACAGCAACAAACAGCTGGAGGAGAACAACCGGCCGACGCTCTCCGGGCTGGGCACCCGGGTCGAGCAGATTCTCCGGCTGGCCGAGGAGCAGGCCAACGATCACCGCAGCGAGGCCAAGCGGGAGTCCGAGGGCATCCTCTCCGCGGCCCGCCTCGAGGCCCGCGAGATCACCGACAAGGCGCGTGCCGAGGCCGCGGCGATGAAGGCGACGGCCGAGCGCGAGGCCGGCCAGCTGCGCACGCACGCCGAGCGCGAGGCCGCCGAGGCGCGGGTGCAGGCCCGGCGCGAGGCGGACACGCTCCGGTCGGACGCCGACCGTGAGACCAAGCAGTTGCGTACGGTCACCGCGCACGAGGTCGCGGAGCTGAAGTCGACCGTGGAGCGCGAGGTCAACTCGTTGCGCGCCACCGCGGAGCGCGAGATCACGCAGCAGCGCGCCAAGGCGGCCCGCGAGGCCGAGGAGAAGCGCGCCGAGGCGACCAAGATGCTGACCGACGCCCGCGACAAGCGCGACAAGGACCTGCAGGCCCTCGCGCTGGAGGTCGCGGAGCGCCGGGAGAAGTCGGAGCGCGAGGAGGCCCAGCGCCACGCCGGCCAGGTCAGTGCGACGCAGAAGATGGTGGCCGAGGCCGAGGAGCGCGCCCGGGCCGCCGAGGACCGCGCCAAGGAGATCGAGCAGCGCGCCGAGTCCCGCCGCGTCGAGGCCGAGCGCAGCGCCTCCGAGACGGTGGAGAAGGCGCGGGCGCTGGCCGACAAGACGGTCACCGAGGCCCGGGCCGAGGCCAACCGCCTGCTCAGCGAGGCGCGCACCGAGTCCGAGCTGACCACGCAGGCCGCCCGCCGCGAGGTCGAGGACCTGACGAGGCAGAAGGACGCGGTCACCAACCAGCTCGGCCAGATGCTCTCCGGCCTCTCCGGCCTGGTGCCGTCGGTGGGTGCCGCGGCCAAGGCGGCGGTGGAGAACGCCAAGACGGGGCAGCCGGCCGCGACCGAGAAGGCGGAAGCTCCGGCTCAGCGCAACGGCGAGAAAGAGGAGGCCGGCGACAAGCCGGTGGCCGCCAAGACGAATTCGTGAGGCGTTGCCCACGGTTCTCAGCGCTTGCACACCTGAGTTCCGTGCGGGACGGTAGTTCGGTGGCATGACGTCGATGCGGGCCGTATCGGAGTTTCTCCGGTGCGGCCCGATCGTTTGCATGTCCGTGCCCCTGACATCACAACTCGGCGCACAGTCCGACCAAGCGGTGTTTATCGGCACATCAGCGGATGATGCGTATGTGAGGATGGACAGCATGTCGCACGGCGGTGAAATCTTCGGTCTCGGTGGGGATGCGGCCTCCGAGCCCAACTTCGAGACCGCCCTGCGGGGTTACGAGAAGAAGCAGGTGGAACGGTACGTAACCCGGGCGGAGAACGAGATCGCCGCGCTCGCCGCCGAGCGTGAGCAGGCATATCAGCAGATTCAGGCGATGGCCGGGCAGATCGACCGGCTTCAGCAGGAGGTCACCGCGGTCCGGCGTCAGGGCGGCGTGGGGGCAGAGGTCTCGTTCCGTCACCTCGGACCGAAGGTCGAGCAGATCCTGGCCTCGGCCGAGGAAGTGGCGGCCGACATCAAGAACTCGGCGACCGACGACATCGCCGCCCGCCTGGCCGAGGCCGAGCGGATCCGCGCCGAGGCCGAGGCACACGCCCACAACGGCATCCGTGACTTCGAGATCGCGCTGGCCGCCCGCCGCGCCGAGGAACAGAAGGCGGACGTCGCCCGCCGCAAGGCCGCCGAGGAGGCGCTGGCCGCCAGCCGCCGGTCCGCCGAGCAGATGCGCGCCGAGGCAGAGTCCACTTTGTCCCGCGCTCGCGCCGAGGCTCAGCAGCTCACCGACAAGGCGGCACAGGCGGCCCAGCAGGCCCGCTCCGAGGCCGACGGATACGCCAAGTCCACCCGCCTGCAGGCCGACCAGGAGGTCAAGGCCCTGCGGGACAAGGCGCACCAGGAGATCACCGCACAGCGGACCGCCGCCGAGCGTGAGCGTGGCGAGCTGAAGGCGTCCGTCGAGCACGAGATGGTGCAGCGCCGTCAGGCCGTCGTGCAGGAGCTGGGCCAGCTCCGCTCCGGCGTCGAGAAGCAGTGCGCCGACCTGCGCAGCGAGGCTGACAAGTACGCCGAAGAGGTGCTCCGCAAGTCCGACGAGAAGGCCACCGCGGTCCGCAAGGAGATCGAGGCGCAGCAGGAGAAGCTGACCAAGGCCGCGGCCGACCTGCAGGCCGCGCACGCCGAGGTGGCCGCCGCGGAGGCGAAGGCCAACGACGCCGCCGAGCGCGCGAAAAGCGCCGAGCGGGAGACCGAGCGGGTGCAGCAGCGCCTCTCCGAGGTGCAGAAGCAGCTCGAGACCGAGCTCAAGCGGGTCGCCGACGCGAAGCGCGCGGGTGAGGCCGCCGAGCGGCACGCCGCTGACGTGCGCCGCCAGGTGCAGAAGGAAGCGAAGCGGGTGGCCGAGCTTGCCGCGGCCGCGGTGCTCGCTGCGGCCGCCTCGCCGGACGACGACGATGACGACTTCGATGATGCGCCGCCCGCCGCCGAGCCGGCCGCCGCGGCCGAGCCGGTGCCGGCCGAGCCCAAGGCGGCGCAGCATGCCGCCCCCGCCAAGATCACGGCGTCGGCTAAGGTGACGGTCCCGCCCGCGGCCAGCCGGGTCGGGGCAGACGCCGACTGACCTTGCCCTGGAGGCACCGGTGGCCGAGACGAAGACACCGGACGAGACGCCGCCGCCGAACAACACCGACGACGCGGACGACCGATCGAGCAATTCATCGCCGGAGGCATCGACCGACGAGCGGCCGCCGCGTTTCGGTGAGTCGGGACCGGCCATGGACCGGCGCAATCCGTTCTACATCGGATTCGTCGGTGCGATCGGCGTGCTGGTGGCGTACGCGGTGTTCATGGGCATCCGCAACGCCACGTCCATCCTGGTGCTCATCTTCGTGGCGATGTTCCTCGCGATCGGACTCAACCCCGCGGTCACCCGGATCACCCGCTGGGGCGTTCCCCGCGGCGGCGCGGTCGCGATCGTCACACTGGTCGGGCTGGCCGTGCTGGCGGGCGGTCTCTACGCCCTGGTGCCGCCGCTGGTCACGCAGACCGGCCAATTGATCAACAACATCCCGGACTACATCCAGCGCCTGCAGCGCAACGAGACGATCAACGATCTGGTGCAGCGCTACGACGTCGTCGACAAGGTGCGCGGTGCGGTCAGTGCCAGCACGGTCGGCAACACGCTGGGCGGCGTGGTGGGGGTGGCCGGGCGCATCTTCGGGACCATCTTCAACGTGCTGACCGTGCTGGTCCTCACGATCTATTTCATGGCCGCGTTCGAGCGGATCAAGAAGGGTGCGTACCGCCTGGTGCCGGCCACCCGGCGCGAGCGGGTGCGGCTGCTCACCGACGAGATCCTGACCAAGGTCGGCGCATACATGGTGGGCGCGCTGATGATCGCGCTGCTGGCCGGGCTGAGCACCTGGATGCTGGTGCTGATCCTCGGGCTCGCGTACCCCTTCGCCCTGGCCGTCGTGGTCGCCGTGCTCGACCTGATCCCGCAGATCGGCGCGACGCTCGGCGCGGTCGTGGTGAGCCTGGTCGGGCTGGCCCACTCGCTGACCGCCGGCCTGGTCTGCGTCGGGTTCTTCCTCGTCTACCAGCAGGTGGAGAACTACCTGATCTATCCCAACGTGATGCGCCGCTCGGTCGCGGTCAGCGATGTGGCCGCGGTGGTGGCGGCGCTGCTGGGCGCGGCGCTCTTCGGCGTGATCGGCGCGCTGGCCGCGATCCCCATCGTCGCCGCGATCCAGCTGATCGGCCGCGAGGTCGTCATCCCGGCCGCCGAACGCAGATAGTGGTAGCCCACCCACGCATCCAGGCGGCGAATACGTGCGTGAGCTACCACTTCTCGCTTGCGGCACCGAGCGCAAGCAAACAGTGGTAGCCCAGCCACGCATCCAGGCCCCGAATACGTGCGTGGGCTACCACTACTCGGCGAGCGGTCTCGGGACCGGGACGTCGGCGAAGGACGCGACCGTGCGGTCGGCGTAGGCCTTCGCGTCGCCCTGCTCCATCGGGCCGTCCCACGTTGCCGGGAGCGGTGTCGGGACCTGCGGCGCCACCCGGCGGACGATCTCGTCGAGCACCGTCTCGGCGTCGCCCACCCACAGGTGCTTGGCCCCCGGCACCCCGATCACCTCGGCCTGCGGGATCGCCTTGAAGCGCTCGGTGGCCTCCGGCGGCTGCAGATAGTCGTCCTTCTCGGGCACCAGGGCCACCACGGGCTTGCCCGACGCCGCCCACGTCTCGAGATGCGAAGGCTCGGAGAAGCGCAGCGGCGGCGACAGCAGGATCGCGCCGGAGATCGCCGGATCGAGCCCGTGCATCAGGGTCAGGTCGGTGCCGAAGGACCAGCCGACCAGCCAGATGTCCGGCAGATCCTCGAACTCCGCGTACTCGATCGCCGCGGCCACGTCGTACCGCTCGCCGACCGCGTTGTCGAAGGCGCCCTCGCTGGTGCCGCGGACGCTGCTCGTACCCCTCGTGTTGAACCTCAGCACGGCCAGCCCGGCCAGGGCCGGCAGCCGCCACGCGGCCTTGCGGAAGACGTGGCTGTCCATCATCCCGCCGTGGGTGGGCAGCGGGTGCAGGCAGACCACCGTCGCCGACGGGGGCCGGTCGAGCGGGACGGCCAGCTCACCGACCAGCGTCAGGCCGTCGGCCGTCTCGAGCTCGATGTCGGTACGCCGGGCGGGCAGCACGCTGTTGGCGCGGATCGGATTGCTCACCCCGCCATCTTCACCCATATCGCGGCGCACTCCGCGACCGCTCCACCCCCGGGCCGCGCCGGTCACGCGCCCGCCAGCAGCCGGAGTGCCAGTGCCGGCGGTCGGTCTCGTCGCCGCGCCCGTCGACCGGCCAGGCCACGATGTGCGCCACGCCCGGGCGGATCTCCTGCATGCACCCCGGGCAGCGGTACGCCTTCGAGGCGGCCCCGCCGAAGATCGACCGGACCATCCACTCGCCGTCCTGATACTGCTGCACGCCCTCGACGCCCTTGCGGACCCGCTCGTCGGTCAGCGGCGCCGGATTCTTCTCCGCGCGCTTGGGACGATTTCGACGAGGGCTCACGGCTACCAAGAATACGTCCGCGAACTAAGCTCACGTTCATGACGGCGACGCGCACGCCGGGTGTCCCGGCGATCGAGGACGGCCTGCTGATCTCCACGAACCCCACGACCGGGGCGGAGGCCGGCCGCGTGCCGGTCGCCGATGAGCCCGCGGTCGGCGCGGCGGTGGCCCGGGGCCGCACGGCCGCCGCATGGTGGGCCGGGCTCGGCTTCGACGGCCGCAAGGAACGGTTGCTGCGCTGGCGCGCGCTGATCGCCGAGCGGATCGAGGAGCTCGCCGAGCTGATGCGCCTCGAGGGCGGCAAGCCGGTCGCGGACGCGGTCGTGGAGGTCGGCGCGGCGATCGACCACATCGACTGGGCGGCCCGCAACGCCAAGCGGGTGCTCGGGCCACGCCGGGTCCGCAGCCGCCTGGCACTGCTCGAGCACTCCGGGCATCTGGAGTACCAGCCGCTCGGCGTGGTGGGCGTGATCGGGCCGTGGAACTACCCGGTGCTGACCCCGATCGGGTCGATCTCGGGTGCGCTGGCGGCCGGCAACGCGGTCGTGTTCAAGCCGAGCGAGTACACGCCGGTGGTGGGCCAGTGGCTGATCGACACGTTCGGCGAGGTGGTGCCCGAGCAGCCGGTGCTGCAGGCGGTGCACGGGCTCGGCGACGTCGGCGGGTGGCTGTGCCGGGCCGGGGTCGGCAAGCTCGCGTTCACCGGGTCGACCGCGACCGGGAAGAAGGTGATGGCCGCCTGCGCCGAGACGCTGACCCCGGTGCTCATCGAGGCGGGCGGCAAGGACGCGCTGATCGTGGACGCCGACGCCGACGTGCCGGCCGCGGCCGAGGCGGCGGTGTGGGGCGCGATGACGAACGCCGGCCAGACCTGCATCGGCATCGAGCGGGCGTACGTGGTGGCGCCGGTCTACGACGCCTTCGTCGCGGCGGTCACCGAGCGGGCCGCGAAGTTGCGGGTCGGCGAGGACATCGGCCCGATCACCATGCCGAAGCAGACCGAGATCATCGGCCGGCACATCGACGACGCGCTGTCCCGTGGCGGCGAGGCGATGCTCGGCGGGCGGGACTCGGTCGACGGGGCGTTCGTGAAGCCGACCGTCCTGGTCGACGTGCCCGACGACGCGCTGGCGATCCGGGAGGAGACGTTCGGCCCGACGCTGACGATCACCAAGGTCCGGGACGCGGACGAGGCGGTGGAGAAGGCGAACGCGGTCCCGTACGGCCTGGGTGGCGCGGTGTTCGGCAAGGCGAACGCGATCCGCATCGCCCGGCGGCTGCGCAGCGGCATGGTCGCGGTCAACTCGACGCTGAGCTTCGTCGGCATGGCCAACCTGCCGTTCGGCGGCGTGGGCGACTCCGGCTTCGGCCGGATCCACGGCGACGACGGGCTGCGCGAGTTCGCCCGGCCCAAGGCGGTGACCGTGCGCCGCGGGCCCTCGCTGCTGCCGTCGATGACCTTCGAGCGCACGCCCGCCCAGGTGCAGCGAATCGTGAAGACGCTCAAGATGCTTTATCGCCGCTGATACGTTCGACACCGTGGCGGATCACCCTGCGGTCGAGGTCAGCGACCTGGTGGTCGGCTACGGCTCGACGCCCGTGCTGACCGGCGCCGACCTGATCGTCCCGGCCGGCGAGGGGGTCTGCGTCACCGGCGAGAACGGCATCGGCAAGTCCACCCTGCTGCGCTGCGTGGCCGGGCTCCAGCAGCCGGACTCCGGCGAGGTGCGGGTGTTCGGCGGCTCGCCCGGCTCCACACCGGACTTCTGGCGGGCGGTCGTCACCACCGTCGAGCCGCCGACCTGGTATCCGGGCCTGACCACCCGCGAGCACGCCGAGCTGGTCTGCCGGGCCCACGGCCAGGACCCGCTCGCGGCGGGCATCGACGAGGCCCTCGACCGGTTCGGCCTGGCCGGGCACCGCGACGCGATCCCGCCGTCGCTGTCGTCGGGTCAAAAGCAGCGGCTCACCCTGGCGATCGCCCTGCTGCGGCCCAGCTCGCTGCTGATCCTGGACGAGCCCGAGCAGCGCCTCGACCGGGACGGCCGGCTGCTGGTCGCCGAGCTGCTGGCGGAATACCTGAAGACCGGCGGCTCGATCCTGATGGCCAGCCACGACGACACGTTCGCCCTGAACTCCGGCGCCGAGATCACCACGATGGAGTCGCTGCAGTGACCACCGTCGCCCTCGCGCCGGTCCGCCGCTGGATTCGCCGCACCCAGGCGTCGCACCGCGAACGCGGCGAGCGCCTCGGCAACTTCTACTTCGCCGTGCTGTTCGTGCTGATCGTCGGCGGGATGGTGTTCGACCGGCTGCGCGAGTTCATCTGGCCGGCCACCCCCACGTTCTCGTTCCTGGCCGGTGTCTCGCTCACCGCGTCCCTGACCGGCCTGCTCTTCCTGGCGATGCGCCGGCTGGGTCCCCTCGCGATCGGGCGGCCGGCGGCGTCGTGGCTGCTCACCAGCCCGGTCAGCCGTCGCCAGCTGCTGATGCCGTCACTGCGGCTGACCGCCCTTGCCGCGCTGGTCGCCGGCGGGCTCGGCGGTGCGCTGATCCTCGGCCACGCCGGGCCGCGGCCGGTCCCCGCGGTGCTGTTCGCGCTGGCGGCGCTGGGCGGCCTCGCGGTGCTGCTGGTCGCGCTGGGCGCGCAGGCCGGGCGGTGGTGGGGGCTGGTCGTCGACCAGATCGCCTATCTGCTGGTCGCGGCGGGTCTGGCCGGCCTGGTGCTGGACTCGGTGTGGGCGGCGCCCGGCCCGCTGAGCGGGTGGCCGCACATCGCGTTGCTGGTCCCGCTGACCGGTGCGGTCGCGGTGCTCGTCGTGGCGTTCTTCCTGCTCCGCGTACGCGAAATCGGCCTGACCCCGAACGACCGCATCCTGGAGGCGGCCAAGACGGCCGGCACGCTGGCCGACTCGGCCTTCGGCGTGGAGCCGTCGTTCGTCGTGGACATGATCGAGCGCCGTTACTGGGCCCGCCGCCGCCTGCGCTCGGCCCCGCTCTGGGGTCGCCTGCCGGTGCTGACCGCTCAGGACCTGCGCCTGGCCCTGCGCCGCCCGCGCCGCCTGCTGTGGCTGTTGGGCGCTACGGCCCTGCCGGCGCTGCTGACCCACGCCCCGGCCTGGCTGCTGGGCCTGGGCATCCTGGCGGGCGGCTTCGTGGCGGCCGGCACGTCGACCGCCACCGTGCGCTCCGACGCCGCGAACCCGTTCATGCTGCGCATGCTCGGCCTGTCCTCCCGCCAGGCGATCACCCAGCGCCTGCTGGTCCCCGGTGTCATCGCCGGGCTGTGGTCGTCCGCGGCGCTGCTCATGCTGCAGCTGCTGGACGCGCTGCCCGCCGGCCCGTGGTGGCTGCTCGGCCTGGTGCTGGGCCCGGTGGGCGCGGTGGCCGCGGTGCGCAAGGCCCGCGTCGGCTTCGTGGACAACGCGCTGCTGCCGCTGGACACCCCGATGGGAACGGTCTCGACCGGCCCAACCCTGGCGTCGCTGGCGGGCTTCGACGCCCTGCTGCTGGGCGTGCCGGCCCTGATCGCCATCGCGTCGGACACGCAGCTGAGCTGGACGCTGATCCTCGTCCAGGCGGCGTTCGGCGCCCTGGGCGCCCGCGCCTACATCGCCGGCACCACCAGCGCGGACCGCGTCCAGCTCGCCAAACGCTAGAAGAGCGCTAGAAGAGCGTCAGCTCGTCGCGTTGCATGCCGCGGAGCTTGTCGTAGTCGACGACCACGCAGCGGATGCCCCGGTCGGTGGCCAGGACCCGAGCCTGCGGCTTGATCTCCTGCGCCGCGAAGACGCCCTTCACCGGGGTCAGCAGCGGGTCGCGGTTCATCAGCTCCAGGTAACGCGTCAGCTGCTCGACCCCGTCGATCTCGCCGCGCCGCTTGACCTCCACCGCCACCGCGCCGCCGTCCGCGTCGCGGCACAGCAGGTCGACCGGGCCGATCGCGGTCATGAACTCGCGCCGGACCAGCACCCAGCCCTCGCCGAACGTCTCCGGATGCGCCGCCAGCAGCTCCTGCAGGTGGGCCTCCACGCCGTCCTTCACCAGGCCGGGGTCGACCCCGAGGTCGTACGAGGTGTCCTGGAAGATCTCCTCCAGCGTGATCCGCAGCTCCTCGCCGGCCTTGTTCACCACCTTCCAGACGCCCGGCGCCTCCTGCAGCTTGCAGGGCGGGCTCATCCAGTTCAGCGGCTTGTACGCGCGGTCGTCGGCATGGATCGACACCGAGCCGTCCGCCTTCACCATCAGCAGTCGCACCGCCGGCGGGAGGTGGGCCGACAGCCGGCCGACATAGTCCACGGAGCACTTCGCGATGACCAGGCGCACCCGACGAGGGTAGCGGCCGACGGAGCGTGACGTGCGTGGCGGTGCCATGCTGAGATCGTGCTCGAAGCGCTGACCGGCACCGGCCTGGCCGCATCCGCCGGACTCAATGCCTACATCCCCCTGCTGACCATGGGCCTCCTGGCACGCTATTCCGACCTCATCGACCTGCCGTCGGGCTGGCAGTGGCTGTCCAACGGCTGGGTCGTCGCGATCCTGGCCGTGCTGCTCGCCATCGAGGTCGTGGCCGACAAGATCCCGGTGGTCGACCACGTCAACGACGTCGTGCAGACCGTCGTGCGGCCGACAGCCGGCGGGCTCGCGTTCGGCGCCGGATCGTCGTCGCAGACCGTGACCGTGTCCGACCCGGGCAGCTTCTTCGGCTCGCACCAGTGGGTTCCGGTGGCGGCCGGCGTACTCATCGCCCTTTGTGTCCACGGCGTCAAGGCCGCGTCGCGGCCGGTCGTCAACGCGACCACCGCGGGGGTCGGCGCGCCCGTGGCCAGCACCGCCGAGGACCTCTCGAGCATCGTCCTGTCGGTGCTGGCGATCCTGCTGCCGATCCTCGTGCTGCTCGGGCTGGTGCTGATGATCGCCTCCGCGATCTGGGTGTTCCGCAGGCGGCGGGCACGCCGGGGTGTTCTCACGTAGGACCTGGTTTGGTTGACTGGAGTCCGTGCCCGCGATCGCCGTACCCGCCTTCGCACTGACGTGCTGGCTGGCGTGCTACCTGATCGGCCGCGATCCGCGCCGCCGGGTGCTCTGGCGCACGGCGACCACCCTGGTGGCGTACGCGGTGGGGGTCGCCGCCTGGACCGTCGCTCCGGGTGGGACGGTCGCCGAGATCCTGATCTGCCTGCCCGCGCTGGTCTGGGCCGGGGTGGCGATCGGCATGCTGCCCGACGAGATGCCCGAGCGGGTGCAGATCGACCGGGGCTGGATCGTGCTCTCCGCGGTCTTCCTGGCCGTGGTGATCGCGCTGCCCGCGGCCGGCCGCCTGGTGTCGCTGGCGCCGCTGCTGGGCGGGCTGGTGCTGCTCTGGCGGTTCCGCGACAAGGTGCGCCCACGGTCGATGCCGCTCGCCGTGACGGTTGCCGCCCTGCTCTACGCCCTGGGCCTGGTCGTCCTGCTGCTGCCGCTGAGCCTGGGCCCGCCCGCCCTGGTGCTGGCCGCGATGGCGGTCGACGTGATGATCCTCGGCTACCTCGTCGCGGCCGCCGACGCGCTGGACGCCGGAGAGCGTTTGCTGCCTGATCTGCGCAGGTCAGCGGTGTCCGCGCTGACCGGCGCGCTGGTCGTCGGCGGGCTGTCCACCCTGACCATGCTCGCCGTGCGGGACAACCGGCTCGTGCTCATCCTGCAGTTCGTGCTGGTCGCCGGGGTGATGGGGTATTCCGGGCTGGTCGGGCCGACGCGCCGCTTCCTGGACCGGATCGCCTTCCCGCACGACGACCGGCTGCGGCAGGACCGGGCGGCGCTGCTGTTGCTCGCCGAGGCGATGCCGCGCCGGCGCGAACGGCACACCCTGATCGCGCTGGACCAGGAGGAGTTCCGCCGGCTCACCGAGCGGGCCCTGGAGGACTACGGCGACCTGGGCCGGCTCCTGCGCAGCCCGCTGATCGACCTGCCCACGGTGGACCGCCGGCTGACCGGGCAGAACGCGGAGAAGCCACTGGCCCGGGCGCTGGAGCTGCGGGCGGTGCTGCAGGAGAGCGTGGCGCGGATCAAGCCGGACGGGCTCTTCGGGATCGGCGAGGACTGGCGGCACTACAACGCACTGTACTACTGCTGCGTGCTGGGGTTGCGGCCGTACGAGCGGCACCCGGAGACCGACGGGCTGGACCGGGACGCGCGGCGGGCGCTCGACTGGTTCCGCCGGTATGTGCCGCGGTCGTCGCTGCGGGAGTGGCAGCGGGAGGGCGCCGAGATGGTCGCCGCGCGGCTGTGGAACGAGCTGATGCGTACCGACCCCCGCTGGCTCACCCGGGCGGGCTCGCTCGCCGCACCGCCGACACGCAGCACATAAACGGTTAGAAATCACGAAAACGGTTAAAATCCCCCATCGTGATTTTCGGGGCACTTCGTGGGTAACCACCGAAACGCGCTGGTCGCCGCGGTCCGCCATGAGCTGGCCGAGGCGCGCGGGACCGCCCGCGCCGTGCTGGCCGCGGCGGAGACCGCGCGGGCCGAGGCGTTGCGGCGGAAGAAGCTGGTCCGGGATGCGTACGCGACCTGTCTCCACCAGCTGGCCGAGGCCCGCGACGCCGCCCGCACCGGCGTCCTGCGCCGCTTCCAGAGCGAGATCGGCGCGCTGGCCGGCAACGCCGGTTCGGTGGCCGCGCTCTGCGCGCCGGGCGCCGCCGGATCACCCTGGCGGATGTGGGCGCCGACCGAGGCCGACCGGGCCGCCCTGCTGCGGATCGGCACCCTGACCGTCGAGAACACCACGATGCCCGGCCTGGTCCCCCTGCTGGACGCCGCCCACCTCAACCTGAGCGGCGAGCAGATCGCGGTCGACGGCGTGATCTCCGGCCTGCTGCTGCGGGCGCTCGGCACGACCCGGCCGGGCGACGTCAGGCTCACCGTCTACGACCCCGAGCAGCTCGGCGGGACACTGGCCGCGTTCGCGCCGCTCGGGCTCTCGTTCGTCGGACCGGGCGGGCTCAGCGCGATGCTCGACGACCTGGTCGAGCACATCTGCCGGGTGAACGAGACGGTGCTGGCCGGCGAGTACGCGTCGCTGGCCGAGCTGACCGCGGCCGGCGCCGGGCCGCAGTCCGCCCGGCCGGAGCCGTGGCGGGTCGTCGTGCTGCTGGTCGACCCGGCGAGCGCGGACGAGATCACCGCGGCGCAGCGGGCGCAGCTCGACCGCATCGTGCGCGCCGGCGTCGCCTGTGGCGTACACCTGATCGTCCGGGGCTGGGACCTCGCGCCGCACCCCACGGTGGAGCGCATCGCCGTGCGCGACGGCACCGCGACCTGCGACACCACCGGCGCTCTGCCGGTCCGCCTCGACCCGCCCCCGCCGGCCGACCGCATCGCGGCGTTCTGCCGCGCCTCCGCCGAGCGCCTCCGCGAAGGTCCGCCGCCGGCCCGGCTGAGCGACCTCGAGCCGGAGAAGTTGTGGACGGAGTCGTCGGCGCACGGCCTGGTCGCGCCGATCGGCGAGGGCCCGGACGGCGAGCTGGTCGAGGTGCCGCTCGGCGACGACCCGCCGCACGCGCTGATCGGCGGCCCGTCCGGCTCCGGCAAGACCAACCTGATCTACGCGTGGCTGGGTTCGCTCGCCGCCCGCTACGGCCCCGAGGAGCTGGCGCTCTACCTGCTCGACTTCAAGGAGGGCGTCTCGTTCGCGCGCTTCGCCCCCGGGCCGCGCGACCCGAGCTGGCTGCCGCAGGTGCGGCTGGCCGGTGTGAACGTCAACAACGACCGCGAGTTCGGGCTGGCGCTGCTGCGGCACCTGGGCGACGAGCTGCGGGCACGGGCGCAGGCGGCGAAGCGGCACGAGGCGTCGAAGCTGGCCGAGCTGCGGGCCGAGGACCCGGACGGGCACTGGCCCCGGATCGTCGCGGTGATCGACGAGTTCCAGGTGCTGCTGGCCGGGCGGGATGCGGTCGCCGACGAGGCGGTCACGCTGCTCGAGGACCTCGCCCGCCGCGGCCGCTCGCAGGGCATCCATCTGGTGCTGGCGTCGCAGGACGTGTCCGGGATCGAGGCGCTGTGGGGCCGGTCCGGCCTGATCGGGCAGTTCACGCTGCGGATCGCGCTGCCCAAGGCGCGGCGGATCCTGGCCGACCAGAACCTGGCCGCGGCGGTCATCCCGCGGTTCCACGCGGTGGTCAACGTCGACTCCGGCGTTGCCGGAGCAAATCAGATCGTGCGTCTGCCGGACGCTTCCGACCGGCTTTCCTGGCGTACGCTCCAGCGCCGGCTGTGGCACTCCCGGCCGGACGGTTGCGAGCCGCCGCGCCTGTTCGACGGCGACGCGATCCCCCGGCTGCCGTCGTTCTCGTCGTCGGAGACGGGCGGCGCGTCGCCCGGCGCGGTGCTGGGCGAGCGGATCGATGTGGCGGCCAGGCCGGCCCGCTTGCGCCTGGGCCGGATGCCGGGCCGCAACCTCGCAATCCTGGGTACGCGCAGCGACGAGGCCGGCGACATCCTGGCGTCGGCGGCCCTCTCGCTGGCCGCCCAGGGCCCGGCGCACTTCAGCATCGTCTGTCCCCGCGCCGTGGACTCCTCCGCGGCCGCCCGCCTGGTGGCCGCCCTGCCGGAGGCCGACTGGTACGACGAGTCCGATGTGGACCAGCTCTTCGAGGTGGCGCCCTCGGACACCCCGCACTACGTCATCGGGTACGCGCTCGACGCGATCGGGCACCACCACCACAAGGACCGCCTGCGCACCATGCTGGCCGACGGCCCCGGATCGCGGACCCACGTGCTGGGCTGGTGGCGCTCGGTGGCCCGGCTGCGCGACGACCTCGGCGGCGTCGGGGCGCGCTTCGACACGATCGGCGCCTGGGTCGCGCTCGACGTCCAGGGCGCCGACCTCAGCCCGCTCTGCCCGCAACCCGGCGGCCCGGCCTGGTATCCCCGCCCCCGCCGCGCGCTGTTCTTCGACCGTTCCGTGCACCGCGTCCCCGAAGTGATCGTCCCTTACGAGGTGAACAGTGACCACACGTGATCGCGACTACCAGCTGATGATGAACGCGCTGGCCGACATCACCCGCCGCCGGGACGCCGACCTGGAGAGCGCGGAACAGGCCTATCAGGACAGCACCGCGCGGGCGGCGGGCGAGCTGGCCCGGGCAGAGGGTGAGGCGGCGGCGGCCGACCGGTGGGCCGCCGCGGCCGCCGCCCAGGTGCTGGATGTGGACCGCGAGGCGGCGCGGCTGTGGGACCAGTTGCGCCGGGCGCGGGGCCTGCGGGTACGCGCACTGGGCGAGATGCCCGAGCCGGCCGCGATCGAGTCGCTGCCCCGGGTGGCACTGCAACGCCGGCCCTCCGACCAGGCGCAGCCGCCGCGCGAGTCGGCCCGGGCGTTGCTGGCCCGCGCGTCGGCCCGGATCGACGACACCATCCGCCCGCCGTCCCGCCGCTCGCTGCCGCGCTGGGTCCTGCCGTTGCTGCCGGTGCTGGGCGCGCTGATCGCGGGGGCGATGGGACTGCTGGCGGCGGGTCTGGTGACGATGGGCGGCGCCGACGTGCCGGGCGGCGCGCTGGTCCGCGGCGCCGGCTGGCTCTGCTTCCTGATCGCACCCTCGGCCGGTGTGCCGGTCGCGGCGGCGCTGGCGCACCGCCGCCTGCAGGCGCGGCTGGACGTGGGCGGGATCGGCCTGACCCTGCTGGGCGGCATGATCGCGGCGACCCTGCTGTCGCTGTCCTTCGCCGCCTCCCACTGAGCGGCGGGACGCCCTCCCTGCTCCGATCGACCAGAACGGCGATGCGATACGTCCGATAGACGACGGTTAGTCGGGGTGATCCTTCGGGCAGCAGGGCGCGCATGAATGCTCTCGTTCTCGCAGCCACGCTGCCACTGCTCCTGCCCACACCCACCGCCGCGTTCTCACCCGGACCGCCCACCGCCGACGTCGTGGCGGGCGCCCGCGCCGAGCCCGACACGGCCTTCGTGGCGCACGCGAAGTCCACTTGCGACGTCTACCTCGCGGAGAACGGCGTCGACTCCGGCGACGGCCGCGACCCGTCCCGTGCGTGGGCCACCCTCAGGTTCGCGGTGCCCCGCCTGACCAAGGGCATGGTCGCCTGCCTCGCGCCCGGCGACTACAACGACGCGGAGGCCGTCACGGCCGCCTCCGGCGACGCGGACGAGCCGATCGTCATTCGAGGCACCCCGGGCGCGACCAGGCTGCATCTCAACGCGACCAAGTCCGCGCTCTGGTTCAACCACGCCTACTGGATCGCCGAAGGCCTCGACTTCGACCTGGCCCACCGGGTGGTCAGCGGGGTCGTGATCGCCGCGGCGGCGAACCACGTCGTGTTCCGCAACAGCCGGGTGCACGACGGCGCGGGCGGCGCCGGCGTCTACGTCGCCGGCGACGACGTCGCCGTCGAGACCAACGAGATCGGCGACAACTTCCGATACGACGCGACCGGCGCGCTGGACGACGCGCACGGCGTCGCGGTGGTCGCGAAGGCGTCCCGGGTGCGGATCGCCGGCAACCGGCTCTACAACAACAGCGGCGACGGCATGCAGTGCGAATACACCGGCGCGGCGACCGACGCCGACGCACCGATCGACATCATCGTGCGGGACAACCGGTTCTGGACCGATCCGGCTCACTACGGCCAGGTCGAGCAGGGGGTCGACATCAAGGGCTGCCGGTACGTCTCGATCGCCGGCAGCGTCTCCCCGCAGACCGACGACCCGAACGCCGCGAACCAGAAGTTCTACGGCTTCAGCAACGTGACCGGCGGCCGCGGCGGTGGCGCGATGGTGGTGCACGTCGGCGCCCGCAACGTGCTGGTGGCGAACAATCGCGTGTGGAACAGCTGCTTCGGCATCAACGTCGGCTACCACAACCGCACCTGGCCCGACACCGAGTCGGTGGTCATCCGCCGCAACGTCTTCTTCGATCTGAACAGCGGGGACAAGTGCGGCAACGCGATCTTCACGCAACGCGTCCAGCACGTGGACATCCACCACAACACGATCGACCGCATCCCCGGCTCGGCGGTCTCGTTCGGCACCAGCAACGAATCGCCGGAGAGCAAGATCGGTGACTTCGACGTGTTCGACAACATCGTTCGCGACGCCGGGCGCTTCGTGGACCTGAACACGGCCACGGTCAGTTCCTTCTCGAGCGACCGCAACATCTTCTACGGCACCACCGGAAGCCAGGACCGGTTCCGGCTCAACGGATCGTCCAGGAGCCTGAGCGCCTGGCAGGCGGCCGGCCACGACCCGAACAGCCGCGTGATCAACCCGGAGTTCGTGTCCGGCGCCGGGACCACCGACGACTACTACACCGAGCCGGGGTCGCCGGCCCGTGGCACCGCCTCCGACGGGACGGACATCGGTTTTCGTCAGACCTGGTGAGTAGTGTTCGCCTTGTGAACAACGGGGATGCCGCGATCGTCGTGCGGGGGCTGCGCAAGGTCTATGGCGACCGCGCGGCGGTCGACGGCATCGATCTCGAGGTCGGGCGGGGCGAGGTGTTCGCCCTGCTCGGCCCCAACGGCGCCGGCAAGACGACGACCGTCGAGATCCTCGAGGGGTTCCGCAAGCGCGACGGCGGCGAGGTCACGGTGCTCGGCGCCGACCCGGCGACGGCGAGTCGCACGGAGTCCTTCCGGCAGCGGGTCGGCATCGTGCTGCAGGGCACCGGCGAGTTCGACGAGCTCACGGTCGGCGAGGTGGTGCGGCATTTCGCGCGCTTCTACTCCTCGCCCGACGATCCCGGCACGGTCATCACGCGGGTGGGTCTGCGCGACAAGGCCGGGGCGCGCACCCACACGCTGTCCGGCGGGCAGAAGCGGCGCCTCGACGTGGCACTGGGCATCATCGGGCGGCCCGAGCTGCTGTTCCTGGACGAGCCGACCACCGGCTTCGACCCGGAGGCCCGGCGCGAGTTCTGGGGCCTGATCAAAGACCTCCGATCGTCGGGTACGACCATCGTCCTGACCACGCACTACCTCGACGAGGCGGAGGCGCTGGCCGACCGGGTCGGCGTGATCGCGGCCGGTCGCCTCATCGCGGTCGACACGCCCCGGCTGCTCGGCAGCCGTGACGAGGCACTGGCGACCGTCTCGTGGCGTACCCCGGACGGGGTCTGGGAGAGCGCGCAGAGCGCGGCGCCGACGGCCCTGATCACCGACCTGGCCGCGCGTTACGGCGGTGAGGTACCGGCCCTGACCGTCACCAGGCCGACCCTGGAGGACGTCTACCTCGAGATGATCGGTGCGGCGTGAGCGGGAGCGGGGAGGCCACGGCGGGGGCCACGGCGGAGGAGGGTCGCCGCGTTGCAGAGCGCAGGCCGGCACAGGACGCGGTCAAGCTGGGGTTGGCGCAGGGCGGGCTGGAGATCCGGCAGTTCCTGCGCAGCCGCGAGCAGGTGATGTTCACGCTGGCGTTCCCGGCGATCCTGATCCTGGTGTTCGGGTCGATCTTCAAGGGCACGATCGCCGGGGACGTGAAGTTCACGCAATATTTCGTGACCGGGATGATCGCCACCGGGCTGATGACCGCCGGGTTCCAGGCGCTGGCGATCCAGATCCCGATGGAACGCGATCGCGGCGTGCTCAAGCGGCTGCTCGGCACGCCGATGCCGCGCTGGGTCTACTTCGTCGGCAAGGTGCTGATGGTCGCCTTCATCGCGGTGCTGGAGACGGTGATCCTGCTGACCGTGGCGACGTTGCTCTTCGGGCTCGACCTGCCGGACACCGGCACCAAGTGGCTGACCTTCCTGTGGGTGTCGGCGCTGGGCATCACGGCCTGCACGCTGTGCGGGGTCGCCTTCTCCTCGCTGGCGCGCACCGGTCGCAGCGCCCCGGCGGTCGTCACGCCGGTGGCGCTGATCCTGCAGTTCATCTCGGGTGTCTTCTTCGTTTTCACCCAGCTGCCGAGCTGGATGCAGAACCTGGCGTCGGTGTTCCCGCTGAAGTGGATGTGCCAGGGGCTGCGATCGGTGTTCCTGCCCGCGTCGTTCGGGCCGCGCGAGCCCAGCGGCTCCTACGACCTGGGCACGGTCGCGATCGTGCTCGGCGTCTGGTGCCTGGTGGCCCTGGCGTTGTGCCTGACGACCTTCCGCTGGACCACCAAGCGCGACGGCTAGGTAGATCTAGTAGGTGTAGAAGCCCTTGCCGGTCTTGCGGCCCAGGTCGCCGGCCGTGACCATGCGCTGCAGCAGCTCGGGCGGGAAGAACTTCTCGTCCTGCGTGTCGCGGTAGATGTTGGTGGCCGCGTTCAGCATCACGTCCAGCCCGGTCAGGTCGACCGTCGCCAGCGGACCCATCGCGTGGCCGAAGCCCAGCTTCATCACCGTGTCGAGGTCGGCCGCCGACACCACGCC
The DNA here is from genome assembly GCF_040681735.1 of Actinoplanes sp. NPDC051633. Taxonomy (NCBI): domain Bacteria; kingdom Bacillati; phylum Actinomycetota; class Actinomycetes; order Micromonosporales; family Micromonosporaceae; genus Actinoplanes; species Actinoplanes sp. NPDC051633. The sequence continues at coordinate 38,656 of NZ_JBFAZH010000001.1, forward strand.
GGACTCGACCAGCTTGATCGCCTCGATCAGGATCGCGGAGAAGAGGCGGTTGGAGACGAAGCCGGCCACGTCCCGCTTCACCTCGACACAGGTCTTGCCGACCTCCTCGGCGTAGTTGCGCGCCGCCGCCAGCGTGTCGTCCGAGGTCTGGTAGCCGCGGACCAGCTCGACCAGCTTCATCATCGGCACCGGCGAGAAGAAGTGGATGCCCACCACCGCCTCGGGCCGGCTGGTGACCGCCGCGATCTGTGTGATTGGGATGGCCGACGTGTTGGTCCCGAGCACGGCCCCGGCCTTGCAGATCTTGTCGAGCGTGCGGAACACCTCGTGCTTGGCCTCGACCCGCTCGAAGATGGCCTCGACCACCACGTCGGCGTCCGCAGCGGCGTCCAGATCGGTGGTCGTCCTGATCCGGCCCAGCGTCGCCTCGACGTCCTCCTCGGCGATCTTGCCCTTGGCCGCGAACCTGCCCAGCGAGTCGCGGATCGCCGTCAGCCCCCGGTTGAGCGAGGCGTCATCGATGTCCCGCATGGTGACCTGCCAGCCGGCCTGCGCCGAGACCTGCGCTATACCGGAACCCATCAAGCCCGACCCGATGACCGCGAGCCGACCCGCCATGGTGTGTCCTCCCCTTTTCTCCGACAGAGCAGACCCAGCCTAGTGGGCTGCCTTAACGAAAGCTCAGCACCTCGATCGGGGCAAATCTCGGGTTTCCGGTGATCTTCGATGCCAGACTGTGCCCATGGCCCCGAGCGACGGCTGGTACCTCTTCGGACCCCTGCTGGCCGTCGGTGTCGTGGCCGCTCTCGGCTTCGTCTTCTGGCGGATGGGCCTGCAGTGGATCGAGCGGGCCGACGACCCGCTGGGCGAGCGTTACGACCAGTTGTCGATCTTCGCCGATCCGGGCGCGGACCCCGACGACTTCGGACTGCTCTGCGCCGCCGCGGTCGCCGACGACCCGGAGGAGGCCGACCAGATCCGGCTGCTGCTGGCGGAGGCCGGCATCCGGGCGACCGCCGGCGCGCGGCGCGACGGCCGGGTGGCGGTGCTCGTCTTCGCCGAGGAGCTGGAAGCCGCCCGCCGGCGGATGCTCAACAGCTGAGCGTGCGCCGCCGCGTGGGCTCAGCTGAGAGTGCGCCGCCCGCAGGGGCCGTGCGCCGCCCGCAGGGGGGCTCAGAAGTCGAACGTGGGCTCCGGCACGTCCGCCCGCTCCACCTCGACACCGAGGTTGGCCAGGTCGGCGACGAAGTCGGGGTAACCGCGGTCGATGTGGTGCACCTCGCCGACCTCGGTCACGCCCTCGGCACACAGCCCGGCGATGACCAGCCCGGCGCCGGCCCGGATGTCGGTGGCCCGCACCGGCGCGCCGGAGAGCCGGGCCCGCCCGCGCACCACCGCGTGGTGGCCGTCGGTGCGGATGTCGGCGCCGAGCCGGACCATCTCGTTCACGAACATGAAGCGGCCGTCGAAGATGTTCTCGGTGATCAGCGAGGAGCCCTCGGCCACCGCGGCCAGCCCGATCGCCATCGGCAGCAGGTCGGTCGCGAAGCCCGGGAAGGGCAGGGTCACGATGTCGACGGCCTTCGGGCGCTCGTTCATGCGTACCCGGAACTGGTTGTCGCCCGGCTCGACCACCGCACCCGCGGTGACCAGCTTGTCCAGCGCGATGTCGAGGAACTCGGGGCGCACGCCGTGCACGGTGACGTCGCCCTGGGTCATCGCCGCGCCGAACGCCCAGGTGCCGCCGACGATCCGGTCGCCGACCGTGGTGTGCCGCACCGGCTTGAGCGCGTCGACGCCCTCCACCTCGAGCGTCGAGGTGCCGGCCCCGTCGATCCGGGCGCCCATCGCGGTGAGCATCTCGCAGATGTCCACGATCTCCGGCTCGCGCGCCGCGTTGTCGATCTCGGTGACGCCCCGGGCCAGCACGGCCGCCATCAGGAGGTTCTCGGTCGCGCCGACGCTCGGGAAGTCCAGCCAGATCTTCGTGCCGCGGAGCCCGGCCGGCGCCGAGGCGATCACGAAGCCGTGCTCGCCGGAGATCTCGGCGCCCATTCGGGCCAGGCCGGAGACGTGCATGTCGAGGCCACGGGAGCCGATCATGTCGCCGCCGGGCAGGGCGACGCGCACGTAGCCGCGGCGGGCCAGCAGGGGGCCGAGGACGCAGATCGACGCGCGCAGCCGGCGCACGAGGTCGTAGTCGGCCTCGCTGCCCGGCTCGGACGGCACCTCGATGGACGCCACACCGCCGTCGAGGCTGACGTCGCAGCCCAGCCGCCGGAGCACCTCGGCCATGATCGCGATGTCCGTGATCCGGGGCACGTTCTCCACCACGCTGCGCCCCTCGGCCAGCAGCGCGACCGCCATCAACTTGAGCGCGGAGTTCTTGGCGCCGCCGACTCGCACGTCACCGGCGAGCGGCACACCACCCTTCACACGGATCACATCCACCCGCGCCATGGTAGGGGTGCGTCGCCGCCGCCGGTCCGTAGGGTGGAGGGATGGCCGTTCATCTCACCCGCATCTACACCCGCACCGGCGACGCCGGCGAAACCAGGCTGGGCAACAACGAGGTGGCCGCGAAGACGGATCCGCGAATCGCGGCCTACGCGGACGCCGACGAGTGCAACGCCGCGGTGGGCGTCGCGCTGGCGCTGGGCAACCTCAAGCCCGACGTGCGGACGGTCCTGACCGCGGTGCAGAACGACCTCTTCGACGTGGGCGCCGACCTGTGCAACCCGATCGCCGACGACCCGCCCTATCCCCCGCTGCGGATCACCCAGGCGTATGTCGACCGGCTCGAGGGCTGGTGCGACGAATACCTCGAAGGGCTGCCGGCGCTGGACTCCTTCGTGCTGCCCGGCGGCACCCCCGGCGCATCACTGCTGCACGTGGCCCGCACCGTGGCACGGCGGGCGGAGCGGTCGGCGTGGGCGGCGCGGGCGGCCGACCCGGAGCGCACCCGCGATCTGCCGCCCAAGTATCTGAACCGGCTCTCCGACCTGCTCTACATTCTGGCCCGCGCGGCGAACCCGGACGGCGACGTGAAGTGGGTCCCCGGTGGGGGCACACGACAGGCCTAGTGAGCGGCCTCAGGTCGAGTTGTGCGCCGGGCCGCCCTGACGGCGCGGCTGGGCCCGCCCTGGCGACCCCGGCGGTTCATGGTTTCCTGTTAAATAATCGGACGACTTAACCGAGTATTTTGATGTCTCTTTAATTGCAGCTTGTA
>NZ_JBFAZH010000002.1:0-37343 GCF_040681735.1 Actinoplanes sp. NPDC051633
GTTCAAATGAGCGAATTTTTTCAGATGTAATGTCAGTTCTTTTCGCATTTTTGATGTACGTGTCAATATAATCATAAAGTTCGCTTAAAACAGGATAATCCTCGTTTTTTAAATTAACGATATTTTGATTTTCGCCTTTATCAGGATCATATATTCCTTTTTCTATATAAAAGTCATAAATAACACTTGAAATTTCTTTAAGTTCTGTATCAGTTAATTCGTTATTCATTAGACTAAATTGCATTTTTAATTTAGAAATATGCTGTTTGAATGAACCAACCTCAGAAACAACATGTTCCCCTTTTTCATTCTTACGGCTGGCTGTAGGATATATTTGTAAAAAATTAATACGTCCATCTGTACCGTCCAAAGCAATAATATGTCCGCCTTGTCTTTCTAAAATAGCGCCAAATTCTCTTGCTTTATCAAAGCCTCTAATAAAATTACCTCGTGCGTACTGTTCTTCTTCAATCATCTTAAGTAGCGTAGATTTACCGGAACCCATTTTTCCAAAAATAACCGTATTATAATAAGTTCTGATTGCATCATGTTTAAAGAAGTCTAAAATAACAGAACCTTGTGTGAGCGTTTGGCCATAATAAGCGCCACGCTCATCAATGATTTGTTCATGATTGAAGTAATATGACCCACCAAGAATACCAGCTTCCATAGGAATGCCTCGACGATAATTACTTAAATTTTCTTGTTGCTGTTTTAATGATAAGAACATAGATAGATAATTATCTTTAGTTTCAAACTGCATTAGCTGTGCCTTATAACCCTTAGCTTCTAGATCTTTTCTTATCGATGCTACCTCTTCCTCTAATTCTTCTTCGGTATCTTTAGATATATATAAACGAACGTTAAAACGTTTAATAGTTTCTCCATGTAAATTTATTTTTTCTAGCATTGAGTGAAGTGTTGAGTAAGAATTTCGAGCTTCAATTTTAGAAAGCGTTTGAGCGTTTGGATCAATTACTCGTGTATATTGTTCGCCCATTGAACGCTGCAATTTTTTTATAGTACGATGTCTATCTTCTTCGCCAATATCGACAATAGAAATCACACCTTCTCTATTCACGATTGGATCTAACCAGTTGTCATTGAGTTTTGAAGGAATATCATAAATAGTTAAACATGTTGTATAACCATCTCCACCTACCATGTTTCTTTCCTTAAACTGTAATCCACCTTGTGGCTGTGATAGACTAATACTTTCCATATCGTACCCGTCATCTACAAAGTCTTCTTCCAAAATAGGTTCTGCATCTTTTTTAAATCTTGATAATAATCCCATTAAGGGAACACACACCTTTCATACTTTTATGGTTAATTGCTATTACATCGTGCTTGGCTGTCCTTCTTTCGAATAGCTAATTTTTCTTTTTAAATCATTATTCTCACTTTGTAATGCTTCGATGTCCGTTTTAAGTTCCTCATTGTCTTGCTTGAGTTGTTGAACGACATCACTTGAACTATATGTTTTCTCAATGACTGTCGGTTTAATTCGATTACCTAAAGCAACAAGTCTTGCATAGCTAGTAGGATTCATATTTCGAAGTTCTGCAAAATGTTTAACTTTCTCATATTCTTTCTCAGTTAAATTAATATTGATTGTTTTTGCCTTTCTTTTTGATGTTTTTGACATTCCAATTTTTCACTCCTTAAATAAATGTATTTTGGTTATTTAATTTAGTGAATAATTTAATTTTTTGCTCTTTAGTCTGTGGTTCTTCTTCTACAAGTCCAATAGAAGCCTTTTTAAAACTTCTAATTTTTGAAATTAAATCTTTCTCGTCATCTCCATAGATAATAAAGTAATACTCTTGATTAAGTTGGGACTCAGAGATAAGTTTAAATCTTAATTGTTGTTCTCTTGCTAAAAGTCTTTGCTCATCTGTCTGTGCCTTGTTTTTAATATCTAACCAATTGTTTTGTAACTCAGTAGTGTTTGTATGATACGCTAAACCAATTTGTTTAATATCTCCCTCATACATGCGATAAAGCGTCGCTAGAAATGACATGTGCTTATTATTTTCATTTTGGTTTATAAAATCAATTGGTGCTGTTGTACTCCTAAATACTTCTCCATATCTATCATCATCGAAAATGCAAAAATCTTCTTCTGTATAACCTTTGACCTTAGATATACTCGCTGTTGATTTTGTACCATGTTTTCTTTTACGTTTTTTTCTGAGCTTTTTACGACGTGATCTTTCAAATTCTTCTTCTGTAATTAAACTCAAAACTCATATCCCCCTTTCATCTATCTCTATCTCTTAAACGACGATACTTATTAATGTCTATACTTTGATACTTGTGCGTATCTTCTTTAAAAAGCAAATGCATAATAACGTATATAGTTCTTCTATCTGGATGTGAAACTCGTGTTGATACAAGCAATAACGCTAACACTACATGACCTAGTATGATAATGAGTTGTAACAGACCAGTTATTTGTAGCTGGTCTGTTATGATAAACCCAATAAATACAATACCGGCAAACCACATTATCGATTGAATACTTAAAATCCCTTTAAAGTTTATCGTGGAGTCTACGCCTTTTGTTACTGTATATTGATTAGGATTTTCATCTGCCATTAATTTCACCCACTTTTTTCAAATGTTTTTATTACTATTATTAATTTATTCCTTTTGGAGGTGTTTGTTTCATAGGTGGATCACGATGTGTCAAAGCTTTAGAATTCGGTTTTTTCATATGAACAAGTTCTTTACCATCTGAAGTTATAGTTACCTTTCCCTGAGCTCGCTCATACGGTAATCTTTCTTGACTCTTAACCATGATTTACACCTACTTTTTTGAATTATTGTCTAACTGTTCGTTTGCTTTATCCATTGATGGGGCTTCTTGAGCCATATATTGTGGACGAGAAGCTCTACTACTTACGCTATTAGGATTTGGTCTTTTAATATTTCCTGAACTTTGAATTACTTCTGCACGAGGCGTTTTTCTATTTAACGTGTTAGCATTCACTTTTGCTTGTGAATAAGATAATCCTGAACGTCTATTTGCTGTATCTATTGTGCTTGATTTAGTTCTAGGAACAGTTACTTTTTCATGCGTATCTTTCATTGATGATGTTGGCTTTTTCATAGATGAAACTTGTTTTGTCGGTGGCGTGTTTTTATTAAAATGATTTCCTTTTGGATAGCTATTGTATGAATGACTATTTATGCTTGATGGACGACCTCTAAGTTTTTCTTGCCCATTATTTGAAGTTGAAACTGATGAATTACTTGGTGTGCTTGTCATATTAAGATTTGAACTTTGTGCTGATGCTTTTGGCGGTGTAGTTGCCTTACTTGGTATTGTTTTATTTAAGCCGTTAGATTTTGGATAACTTGTAGATGGTCTATTATTTCTAGCATTTGATTTGGCTTCTGAGTATGATAGACCTGATTGACCTTGAGGTCTTCCTTTATCTATATCGCTTAAAGATTTCATCGGTCTTGAATTTTGAGCATTTGCACTGTTTCTAACTCCACTTTGTACACCAACTTTTTCTCCTAGTCCTCTAAGTGCTGTACCAGTCATGATACCTTTACCTAAATTATTTGTATTATTTTCACTAGAAACATTTTCTGTTGTAGCCTTAATATCATTCGTATTTGGACTATTAATATTGTCAGAAATATTATTTGTATTATTCTCTGACGGAGCACTTACTTTATCTGGAACATCTTCTCCTGAAGTAATTCCGTCATTTGAAATAGCTTCTTGATTTTCATTAGATATTGGACTGTTGTAATTTTCTGTGTCGTTTTCAATACCCGGATGTTCATTGTTGTCTAAATCAGTCATTTCTTTATTATCTTCATTAACATCTAATTGTTCAGTGTTATCTAAGTTATTACTTATTTCATTTTCATCGCCAATACCTTGCTGTTCGTTATTTTCTAAATCATTACTAGATTCTTCATTTCTATCATTAATTCCTGCTTGTTCATCATTGTCTAAGTCATTCATCTCTTTATTATCTTCATTCATATCTAGATGCTCATTATTATCAAGTTGATTTTCTGCATGATTACTATCAGAAATGCCAGACTGTTCATCTCTATTTTCTAAGTTATTATCTCCGTTAGCATTTTCTAAATCGTCTTGATTTTCTGCAATATTATCAACATCTTGTTTAGCTGAATCATCATCACTATAGTGTTGATCTCCTAAAATATCGTCATTGTCTTGTTGATTTTCAGAAGATATATCATCGATGTTTTCTTTATTATTTTGATTTGATTGACCGTCACTAAATTGATCTGCTTTACTATTATTTTCATTAACATCATGTTTACTCATATCAGTAGGCTCTAATTCACTACCTCCACCAAATGATTTACTATCGTTAGCTGAGCTCATATTATTTGTAGGCGCATCAACTTTTTTACCACCAGACATTGAATTATAAAGGCTACTTACCCCTTTAGCACCTGCTGTAGAAGCCTTACCTATACCTTTACCAGCTCCGTATGTTGCTAACGCCGCTGATTTACCATCTTGAACACCTGTATCAATGCCTAAGACACGTTTTGCTGTATCAGGGCCATCTATACATGCAATTGATAGCGCGATAAATGCGATAGCTTTTACACCGAATCCAGCATCTGAACCCATTACTGTTGATACTAAAATTTCATATATAAGGAAGAGTATAAAAATAATTCCAATAACTGCATAGTTAAGAATGATATTATTAAAAAGCGATTTCATTTTTTGCCCCGTTGTTAAGTCAGTCGCGGCGACAAATGGCGCCAGTACTTTTTGGAAAGCAATATCAAAAATCAGTTTAACAACCTTAAATGCTGAGAAAAGATAAACAATAGCTAAGCCACCAAGTGAAAGCCATAAAACTAAGAAGTTCGTTTGATAACGTAGTGGATATTCATCAAAGAATTTTAAAATTCCTGCTCCTGATTTAAATGCCCCACTATCTTCAGAAGGAGCCATCCGACTATAAATTGGATCTTTGTCTTTTTCACTCTTATACTTGCCACCCAAATCATTATCTAGTGCATAGGCAAATACACCATTTCGAACAATATCATTTTTTTGTTTCTCTGTTTTAGTCTGACCATAGTGAACAATTTTCTTAAATAAAGAATCATCTAACAAATCATTTGGAGTCTTTATTTTACTAGATTTAGAATCTAATTTTAGTCGATCATGATATCCTATTTTGTCATCGTCTTCTCCTTGATAGAAGGGTTTGATCTTTTCACTATAATCAAACGAATCAAATATCGATTTAGAATCTGTGGGAATATCTAAATGATTAAACTTACTATTTTCATTATTTTTACGAGAAGGAAAGTCTTTATTTGCGAAATCTGCAAGGTCAATAACATTTGCTTTAACAACCTTTGAAGGCAAATCCATTTTTTTATTTTCTTTATCTTTATTTTTATCAATCGAAATATGCTTTTGATCATGAACAAATTGAACTGTTAAGTTAGTTAATGTTGAAAACATATAAGGTATCATGGTGATAAAACAAACAGCTAAAATGATATTAACGAATACATTACTAATTTGAATTCTCTTGCCCGTCATCATCATCAAACCAAGAGCACCCAATGTTAACAACATGATAGATAATGCAACTGGTGTTAATGTACTACTTAATTCAGTAACTTGTTTATTATTCAACAACCCACCTAGTGTAAAAATATTTTCTAATGTATTTCTCATCATCTGAGTTATCCAATAAAATATCCAAGTAATTAACCACCCAATCACTTTGAAAAAATTACCTAACCATGTTGCTTGAAACAAATCACTATTTTGGCTGAGAATTTTAGCAATTTCTTGTTGTGTAGGCTCCTTTATGTTACTTAGCTTACTATCAGCGTCTGTTTCATTGAGCATCAAATAATTAACCCACTGATTCATTGTCCTCTCCTCCTTTCGTTTGATAATTAATCCAATTATCAAATAATTTTCTAATTTCCTCTGAATGTTGACTTTTATCAACATGTTTTGAACCGTTTTCTAAATATAATTTTGCTTGTGAGATTTTTGAATTAATAATAACTTCTACTTGCTGTTGAGATAAGTTGAAATCATTTCTTAATATTTCCTTAAATTTGAAAATTTGTTCAGGCTCTAAAACGTCTGAAAGATAGTGTTTACGTTCAAAGATTTCTTTTTCTTCTCTTTCAGAAACACTTTCATCGACAATTGTTTCCCAATCAATGACATTCGATTTTAGATCAAGATTTCTATGTCTCGGAGGTGTAACCTGTTTTGGCGTAAAATTAGGATCAAAACGATTATCTAAGAATTGATAACGGAACGGCATACTTGTTTTTCCAGTATTATAAATAGGGTGTGGGTGGACTTTTCTTGTCTTTCCTTTTTCAATTTTTGTTCTAGCAGTTGAACGAACGACAACCGTATCTCCTCGTTTAATTTGTTGTAATTCTGTCTCTGTTATAAGGGGTTGTTTCTCTGGAGATCTTGAACGAGATATAGACGATTGTCCGTCATTACTTGTTTGATTTCTTGTTGTTACCGTATGATAACCACACCGTTCAGAAATAGTCTTTGTCGTATTGGTATCTAAAGTTAGAATATAAGTTAAGTTTTGACAGTTGCCCTCGATAATCTTCGCTGTATTTTCCCCATAAACATTTTGTAATTGTTGTAGAGACTGTACAAAGAGATTAAAAATAATATTTCTCCCTAAACATACCGTCACGATATTATCCATATCATTAATAGCTGGCAGATTCCCAAATTCGTCAAGTCTAAATATGACTCGTCTTTGTGTTTTAGAGTTAGTTACTTCTTTAGATGAGGCTGTTTCTGCAAGCAACGTATATAATTGAGAAATAAAGTAACTTGCAATGATATGGTTAGATGTATCATAATCAGGTATCACTAAGAAAATAGCTACTGGTTTTTTTGAATAATGAATTCCCACTCTTTGTGGTTGTTCTCCTTCTTCTAAAAGTGAAACTGTATAACTATTATCAGAATCTTCAACGTCCATCATGTGTAAAATAGATTGACTATATACTTCATCATGTTTGTATATTTCAAGATTAAGACTATAACCAGTTTTAATTTCTTCATCAAAGAAGATTTGAACATTTCCTAAGTTATCAAGTTCAATATCTTTTCTTTTAGTAGAATTGCCTTCTGTATCAGTAAAATAATAACTGCCTTTAAGGTATTTCATCGATGTATCATACTGCACATCAATAATTCGATTAAAACCAACTTTACGCATATCCAATTCATTATGTGAAGTCATTTTACCTAATTCTTCTTCAGTAAATATATTTAACTTTTCCGCAGCGACACTAAAGATACTAGAACGTGTATTACCTTTCGCAAAATTGCTTTGTGCATATGCATTTTTAGCCATGTGACCTTGTGGTAAATTTTCAAAGTAGCTATCTAGAGCATTTTTTTCAACGACTTCTTCTTTATCATCATCAAGAAATACTTTTTCGTGAATAGTCTTACCGCCTAATTCTGTTAGCATATTTGCAACGTTATACATCGTTACTTTTTCTGGTTGATTTTCTGAGTAACACTTATCAAGTAATGCAAGAATAATGGCTTTAACTAAATTTGCCCCACTGTTATTCCAAAATGGATCTCTAGCATTTGGATCATGGAACATCATTGTTGTTAATGTATTGGTATATTTTTCAGCTCTAGAAACATTTCCTTTATCATAAAATTCTTTAATAATTTCTAGAGGGTTATAGCTCATTCCATCATCGGGACTACTTAAATCAAGTTTATGAACCTCATATCCTCTCTCTATTAAAGTATCAGCACTGCCACTATAAAGTTCTCCCTTAGTGTCTCCAATAACCAGTGATGGCTGATATTCAGCTCTAGAATCTATATCTATTGCTGGAAAAACAACCATTTCTGTTTTACCTGATCGAGACGTTCCAACGATTAATTGATTGTGCGTTTCTGTATCAATTAAATATTTATTATCAAAATGTGTGATTGGAAACCCTGCCTGACCTGAGTACCGTTCTTCTTGTTGAAACACTGTTTTATATTCTTTTTTTAGCTCTTTTAAAGGCACAAATTCTGAGTCTCCATATTGTCCGTAATCAAGTTTTCGATATTTTCTATAAATCATGTAAAGTTTTCTTCCTAAAAATACAAATGCAATAATTGTGAGTAATAAGGGAATTAAGATAATTGAAAAATTAATGATAAAAATATTACTTATTTGTTTTAATGCTGTTGGAAAATATTGAGCCTTTTCTAAAATATTTCCAGATTTTAGAATAAAGGAACTATAAAACACATTGATTAGATAATTGATAGCTAGTGATGTCATTAATGCAATGCCTATGCAAATTAAAGTAAAATACAATTTATTACCAAAGATTATTTCGGTAATATCAAGAGGTTCTTGTTGTGACTTATCGACCTCTTTATGAATTTTTACTTGGTTGTCCATTGTTTCACCTAATTTCTTTTTTCGATTTTCAAATCATTCTCTTTTATGGAAAGGTCTTTGATTGATCGATAAAAGTTATTAAAAATAAAATACTCAATGTCTTGTGCGTCCATTTGATGTAGTTGCTCTTTAAGTGTGTCTTTGAATTTTTCTTTTAAAATGTCATTAATATTAAATTCGTTGAAAGCATGTGTCATATCTGTTTCAATACCATTAAGATGTCTTTGATTAAAGAGATAAAGCAGTAAGCCTTTAAGAATACTTTCTCTCTTATCTTTAGTTAAGTATTCATTATTGTTGGCATTTCTAATCATAAATTGTTCGCCTAGAACTTCCCCCACTTGCTCAATGTTATTTTTATTTTCGTAACTATCTAAGCTTGAAATCATTTCGTATATTTGACTAATTGACAAATTCTGTTGAGCTGTTTCTTCAATCTCATCATCCTCATCAACACTTTTTGATTCTTGTTGTAACTGTTTAAAGTTATTATCATCTGAATTTTCCGTAGATTTTTCTGTATCTTTTATTTCATTTTCATCTTCAGGTTTTTCATCTAATGCTTCTTCTAGTTCATTCGTATTTTCTATCGAATTTGATTCTTGAATTTCAGTATTATCTCTCTCATGTTTATCAGTTACTTCTTCTTTTACGTCACTATCTTTTGGAATCATATGTTCTTCTAGTACATGATCATCGTAGGACTGACTTTTTTCATCGACTTTAAAAGGTTCATATACTCTTAAATTCTCGATATTGTCGATTAAAAATAAGTTATTGTTAATTTCTTTAGCGACATTTTGTTCTATGAATACTTCAACATAAGGATTTGTTTGGATTTTATGCAAAATGGATTTAATTATATCAATATGTTGATTCACTAAGTAGGTCGCTTGTTGTTCATCAGTAAAATATAGCGTTCCTCTATCTTTTAAATACATTGATTGTGTTGCATCTTTAATATTTAAGTGAATTAAATTTAATAACATTAACAAAATCCTTTCTTATTTATTTCAACAATTGAAACGGAGGTTCAATCAATTGAAGGTGATTTGTTGTGATTGGCAAGCAGTTTAAGAAATGAAAGTAATGGTCAGCAAAGAAACCACCTAAAAAAATGCCAATAAGAACAATAGCGGATATTAAAAATATTCCTATTGTTTTCATGATGCCACTTTCATTCGTTTTAGTTTGATTTGTTTTCTTTGAACTTTTACTAGGTTTAGGAAGTTGAGATGTTGGTGTTTCTTTTTTGTTATTATTCATAACTTGAGCCATTAGTACTTCATTAAAGTTCGAACTTTTCTGCTTTGCTTGAATAAGTTCTTGTTCTCTGAGACTCGTTTGTTTTTCAGAATCACTAATACGTCTGTCTTCCTGAGCCAAACGTTCTTTTTCATTTTTCGTTCTAGCTAATTCTAGTTGAAGTTCAGATTCTTTATTTTTTTCAGCTAATTTCTCTTTTTCTTCTTTAATACGTTCTATTTCTTGTTCTTCTTGCTTTTGTTGAGCTATAATAGCCTCTTGATCTTTAATATGCTTTTGTATTTTTAATTGCTCATTTTTAGCTTGTTCTTCTTGAATTTCTAACTGTTTAGCCTGTCTTATTTCTTCTTTCCATGTCTCACGTTTATGTAGCAACTGACGATAAGTTTTATCATCGAATTCAGAAAGCTTTTCGTCTATTTCATCTACCAACTGCTTACAGTCTTCGTTTAGAGCCTCTCTAATTTTAAAATCGTACTCTTGTTCTTCTTGAGCGACTATATTGTTTAATCTATGATCATTAGATTCAAAAAGCCTTATTTGCTCATTAGAGATTCTCATTTCTTTTTCTTCATTAACTTTTTTCAGATAATCCTGTTTATCTCTGTACAAGTCATTTTGATATTGCTTTAAATCGTCCTGTTGCTTGTCCTTAAATCTGTTTAATTCTTTATCTTGCTGATTAGTAAATTGTTCTAAATTTTCTTGTTGGGTTGTTTCAAACTGACTTATTTGTTGGTCAGTATCCTGCTGTATACTATTTGTTATTTCTTGAGTTTGATTATCAAACTCTTCTTGAGTCATCTCATTAGAAGCAACAATCTCATCTATGTACTTTTTCTTATTACCAACGTAAACCACAAATTGGTATTCAAGTCGATGTCCTAATTCCTCGTACAACGAGGATTTATACGATTCTTTATTTAAAAGTCGATCATAAATATATTCATTTTGCTTTTGTTCAAAGGGATCATCTGAATGTCTCATGGTTGGTTTTTGTTCTTTATATTCTGGAATTTTTAATGGAAGTTGATAAAAATTGGAAGTGTCGCTGATTGATTCAGATGTATTTTGTGTCGATTCTCTTTCTGGTTCAGTATTTTTAAAGTCTTTATTATCTTCTGAGTTATCTGATTCTTCTTCTATATCTTCAGATTCCTCAATGTTATCTGTTTCCTCGCTTGATTCTTCTTTAAATTCATTTGTACTTATTTCATCTTCGTGTTTCTCATCGGATTCAGTATTTTGAGAAATAATAGGATTTTCTTCTTTTTTATTTTTAGAAACATCTGATTTCTCTCTAAACGCATCTCTAGCGTTTTCTCTAAACGCATCTCTAGGATATTGTATTTGTTTATCTTTTTTCTTATTTTCTTTAAAAAGAGTATTGCTTAATTTCTTATACCAAGGCACTTTACCAAAAGATTTTTCATCTAATTCTCTGGAAACTTTGCCATCATAACTTTCATCGAAGTCTTTTAGAAACTTTTCTTTTTCCTCGTCAAAGTTCTTATCTTTACCTTCGAAATCATATCTTTGTAATTCAATTTCTTCTAGCAATAATGATTTGAGTGTCGTATTATCAGGGAGTTTAGCATTAATGTTGATAGATTCATTAGGTTTTGTATCAAATCTAATTGCTTTTGTTTCGCTATCTAATATAATCAACTTTATTGAAAAGTTAATATCTTTATTTTCTTCATCCTTAATTGCTTTTGCAGTAGATAAAATACCTTTGACAAAATCATTAATCTTTTCCAAAGAGTATTCTTTTTGATATTTAATCTTTAACATGTCTAGTTGCTTGTCATTTGTGATGTTTAGTATCTTTCCTATAAGCAAAAAATCACCTCATTTTATTTACTATTTAATACTTTTTATGGTATTTTAAAGACGTTGATTATTTCACATATTGCCCCTGCACGCGTGCAGGGACTTTTTTTATGCTAAAAAAGTTTTTTTTGTTAGAATTTCGCATTATGTGAAACCCAATTAACAATTGCATCTGCGCCCATAACGATGGCAACACCAATCAAGGTACTTAACCACCAAACTTTAGCTGTGTGCTTACCTTGTTCTCCTCCGAAGATGTAATAAAGACCACCAATCGCAACCCCTATAAATCCACCGGGAACTGCAATTGTTTTAAGTCCACGCAAGATTTTTCTGAACATACGACTCAAGTTCGTCCAAATATCATGCATTTGTAAATAATGCGTCATGAAATCTAGTAAACCGTCAAGATGCAAATAATTGAACAAAACGACGTGCATTAGTTCCATTAAATTCCACCTCCTTTCACGTCAGAATCATTCTCTTTGTCCTGTTGTAAATCTTGAGTATCTTTAATGTCTTTTGCTTTTTTACTTTCTTTCATTTTCTCTTTTAAAAGTTCAATGTATGCGTTATTCATAACTTCAAGTTCCCATTCTGTATAGTAAGGTTTCGCTTTATCTAAGATGGCAAGTCTTTTCTCTTGAATTACTTGTTCGCTCCATTCCTTAAAGTTCATTCCCCTATTTTCAATATCTCTCTTAATCTCACTTTTTTTAAACAATGGTTGCATTGACCTCATCCTTTATTTTTAAAATTAAAAAAGCACATCATAGATGACCTTTAATGATTATCAAAATCAAAAAAAGTCGTATAACATATTGCATATATACAAGAATTTCACACATTTGTTTACTAAATAAAAAGAAAGTTACGCTAACACAAAGCGTAACCTTTCAGATTTCTCAAATATTGACAAATAAGTATTGTCTATATCATTATATATATTTGAGAAGGTGAAAGGTGCTATTTGCAACGTTGGTTAGCACTAATGCGTACAGCTTACACACGACTGCTGTATCGCACACCTTCTTTTCTTTTTTTATGGTTGAAGCTTAATTACATATCTATAATATATCTTTAATGTAATTGTTTTACAATACTTTTAGAGATATTTACTGTTTAGTCAGAGCTAAATCTCTTCCATCTTCACTCTTATCAGGATGTTTAAATAATTTTTTATCTATTTCCCTATCATTAATTGATTTCTGCAAATCTTTTTCAGTTAAAGTGATGTCATCTTTATTTTTCTCTTTTATTTCATAAACTTCATAGTATTTGCTATGATCATAGTCTATACTACGGTCATCATAAAAATGAAGTTCATCTTTATATCCATCTGGAAATTCTGAGGAGTCTCGTTCTAGCACTAAAAATTTCTTGCCTGCATCCTTCTTAATTTCGTAATTAAATGGTGTTGAGTCTTTAATCATGTTGTCTGGAGCACCTTCCGTCCATGACATCGTTGCACGATCTTTGCCGTTAAACGATATACTATAATCCGTATCTTCAACTTTATATTTTTTATTGGCCAACGGATCATCATGACCACCTTGACAAGCGCCTAATATCACACTACAACCAACAATGGTTGCTATTAAACCTTGTTTTTTGTTCAACTAGCACACACACCTTTTACTTCAAATTTTTTAACCATTCATCTTTTTCTTTCTCACTAACGCTGCCTAGTGTTTTTAAGAAATAACCTTTATTCCAAAACGGTTTACTTTCTATACGTTCATCTAAAATTTCTGGAAAGTATTTTTTAATATTAAACGATGAAGTAGACTTAAAAACTGAAACAAAGTCAGAAACAGAAGTTTGTCCTTTGTCTACAGAAAAGGATATTTCTATGTAAAAATCATGATATTCCCAATAAAGCAAATGAACACTATATGTTTTTGCCACTTTTAAAAAGTGTCGTTTCAAAAGTGTTGATTGTTTTTCAGAAATATAAGATCTCTTTTGATTAGTAGCTATAACTAAATAATAGTTTAAATCATATAGCGATTGCGTTCGCTTATTGTAAAACATCTGACCACCTTTTCAATCTTACATATTAATTTTAACAAACCATTATAACCACTGCAATATCAAGTTATTCCGTTTTACAAAAACTTAACATAGTGATTTATTTTAAATCCGCAAAAATTATTGCGCTTTTCGGTAAAATGGTCTTCTTTTGCTCGATTTTACCAGAATTTTTATATTTAACTTTTCTTTCAATAAGTAATTCAAAGCGTCTTTCTTCCTTGATGGTAGCTATTATACGTTTTTCAGTAAATAGATAAAAAATTACTTGCTGTCCGATATAATCTTGATACATTGATTCGTTATATGTATTTTTAGCCATTTTGACACCTCCTTGTTATAGTCCAAACATATTACTCTGAGACATATTTTGTTGACGTTTAGTAAGAACATGTATTTCTTCAAATTCAGATTTAATACAACGCATTAAATAACTTTGCATAGATTGAACAGATTCATTCTTTTTCTTTATGATAATTCTAAAACGTTTTAGTACATCAATAAGTTCATCTTCAATATCTTCAAGTGTATAAGGCATAACAATTTCATCAGCACGTTCATCATGAAACGAACGCTTTGCTTTTAAGATAATACCTTTTATAATTTGAATTTCTGATAAAGAATAATTCATTAGATACGTTGCTAGATGTTCAGGGAACTCTTGTAATTCATAACGTGCTTCTTCTTGTTCAGATAAAATATTTGATGCAAGTGATTGATGATTCGAATGACTCGAATGAGAAACAATATTAGCCTTACTTTTAATGGTATTAGTATCATTCAAATCATTCGTATCACTTAACTCAGTATCACTTAACTCAGTATCACTTAACTCAGTATCATTTGCGTGTGAATTTAACACGTCCTGACGTGTGATTTTCACATTTTCGGACGTGTGATTTTCACATTTTCGGACGTGTGAATTTAACATTTCCTTGTCCTGCATAGAATTAGATGCTTTTTCTTCTAGTGAAATTGTGTAAATATCGCTTTCTTTAATTTCAGGTTTCATTAAATATAGTAAATTTGGTTTATTCAATCCCTGTCTTTTTTGAATTAATAAATTAACTTTTTCTAATTCTTTTTTGATTTTATTTACTTTTTGATTTCCACAATTTAGAATATCTTCAAGTTGTTTAACGGTATAAATAAAATAAATATTACCGTCTTGATCAACCCAGTTATTTTGAATTGATAATTCTAAACGATCACGTAGTATTGCATATGCGATTTTTGCGTCATTTGATAATTTCATATAGTCAGGATTTGTGAAGAAAACTTTTGGGAGTTGATAAAATTTTTCTTTATATTGTTCTGAAACTGTAAAATAATTATTATACATAATAAATAACCTCTTTCTCGATATTTGAAGTATTTTTAGAAAGAAGCTCTGTATTTCGATTGTTAAACATTTATAGTTGTATTAAAGTTGCTAAAATCATATACAACAGTTATAATACACTTATAGACATAATAAAAATAACTCTAAATTAATACAGAAACTTCGCTCTTAAGGCAACTGCTGGAACAGTTGCCTTTTTATTTTCATGAATCAAGGATAGCACTTATCCAAATAAAAATAAACTTATAATCTAAATACTACGCTTTTTGAAATTATTATATTTTATAAATATGATTATACCCTAGTATACTTGTATAATCAATACACTAGTATACATTCGTTCTGTGTATTCGTCGTATTTAAGTATATAAACAATCTTATAGGCACAATACAATAAGACTACAAGTATATTATGTATCATAGTATGCTTATAAACGCTAATATTTTAAGATGATATATATACTAATATTATTAATATTTATAAGATACTAGTATATGTGTATACAAAAGATACTTGTATGTGTTATACTTATATTGTAAAACATTGAATGAAAGAGAGGTAAATACTATTGCTACCAAAAATAATAACAATCAATCAACAAAAAGGAGGGACAGGAAAATCGACCCTCACTAAAAATCTAACAACACATTTAGCTATCGAAAGAAATAAAAAAGTCTTAAATATCGACGGTGATTATAGCTGTTTCTTATCGACAAACTTGTATGGTATATACGATCCTAATGGAACGATAGGTGAACTTTTTCAAATTGATGAGTTAGGCAATACTACGTTTGATAGGAATATTGTATTTCACCATGTTCATGATAAAATCGATATCATAGCAGGTGATCCAAAATTGAATGAGAAACAAAAGAAATTATCTGGTGAAGAAGGAACAAGTTTTATATTGACAAAGTGGTTATTTAACAATGAAAAAGAGTTAAGTTCATACGATTATATCATTATAGATACACATAATGATTTTGATATTTTCAATAAAAACGCTATTGCAATAAGTGATGTAGTTTTAGCACCTCTTGATCCTTCTGAAATAAATGAATCTATTGCAACTCGAATGGAAGTTGAATTAGAAAAAATGAAGAATCAGATCGTAGAGCCTATATCTGGGAAGTCATATGTTAACGCCAAATTTTACATTATTGGTAATAAAATATCTCATAATGTGAGTAGTCATCGTGAATTTTTAAACGATATAGAAAAAAGAGATGATTTTCTAACATGGTTTCCGCAGAAAGAGTTGTTTGTTAAAGCTTCCAAAAAAATTGAATCAATTAATGAACTTTTAGAAAATGATAAAAATAAACATCAAAGATTTGCGAAACAATATGCTGAGGCAATGCAAAAAATTGAAAATGTGATTGATGGAAATCAAGATTTGGAGGAAAAATAATGGCAAATGAAGAAATGATGAAATACTTAAATGCTGAAAGTCAAAATTCGGGTACTAATAAACAGAAAAAGCCAGAGTTCACTACTATAAAAATTAATAAAGATTATAAGATATTATTCAACGAAGTCGCTTATCAAAGACGCATTACGAAGAATGACCTTATTGAACAAATAATTATGGAATGGTGTGAAAATAATGAATCTGGATTATTAGAAAAGTTCAAAGCAAAAGAACTTCCAGAGCAGAAGAAATAAAGGGTGATATTTTTGCCCTTTATTAAAACGGATAGTATACAAGTAACACAATGAACATAAGTATACTAGTATATATAGAATACATGTGATATAATGGTAACAGGTATATAAAATAAAGTGAAAGGAGACAAAAATGCTGAACAAGATGAATTTAATAACGATGATCGATGTTATGACGGGACTAACGAATGAAGAGTATCAATTATTACTGAGCAAGTCAGAAGAAGAGATAGAAAAAATATATATTAATCAATATCAACAACAAGATGATGAGCAAATTCAGATAAGCTACTTTTAAAAAATAGTATAATTGGAGGAATTAAATTGAAAGAGTATATTAAATGGTTTTTAGAAGATGTATTAGGGAAGCCATATAAAGATATGAATACAATTAAATTGTGGAAAATTGAAAAGAAAAGTATACAAAGAAATGAAGTTATTACAAATGTTAAGAAGGTCAATATTTTAGAAAAGCAAATGAGTATATATGATATTCTATGATGTGAAAAATAATAAAAATGTTAAAAACGAGGTGTATTGACATGTTAGCAATCATTATAGGATTTCTAGTTGGGTTTATTGGTGTAAGTATTATTAGAGTCATATGGTATGTATTTAGTTGGATATTAATTAAGACAGTATTCACAATACGCAAGTTAAGTGATCGTTTACAAGACGGAATTATTAAATTCGTGAGTGTGTTATATGGAAATATCAAAGATGCTATTAATAATCAACATGAATATAGTGTGAGAAATAGAAATCAAAGATAAAAATTTCATAAAAAGAAAGAGAGTTGTTTAGATGTTACTACGAAAGCATTATGACAAGATAAAATTTGTCATTAATCATGGAAGCGATGAACAGCTACGTGATATTGGACTCGACCAAAAGACAATAACACGTTTAAGAAAGGATATTAGCTATATCCAAGAAGTCAAACTGTCCACCGCACTTAAATTATATCATTTTTATTTTGACTATTGGGCGACAATTGTAGGAATTGATATAGGAACTAGCGAATTTCTAAGCGCATCCGATTTATCTATGAAAAAAATATACACAGACCAGAGTAAAGAAGTTTCAAGAATCATCACTAAATATCAAAATCGTTTAACAGATAGAAATATGGATGCAAGAAAAATTGAAAGGAAATTTTTAAAAGGATTAAAAAAACATATTAATAGTGTTATCAAAGAATTATTAGAATTATATCCCCATCCACGTGTTTTTGTTATAGGTAAAGGAAGTAGTATTAACAAAGAAGATTCAATCTATGGAAAAGTTTTTGCGATGACACATAAGTGTTTATATAAAGCAATTGAAGACTATGATGAGATTGTTCTGGTAGATGAACAGTTTACATCTTTAATTTGTCCTAGATGTAACCATACAAATAAGAAAAATAGGACAAGAAACAATCATTTTCATTGTCAATCTTGTGGTTATGAGAACCCAAACGACAACGTCGTAGCGTCATACAACATTGCTCAAAGATTTTGGGAGAATCAAGTCACCGGTAAAAAGTAGAAAAACTATTCTAAAAGAAATAAAGAAATAAGATGATTATTTGTAAGTCTAATTCATTTAAGTGGGCGTTCTACTTTTATAGAAACTAAGAAATCGATTACTTATCATATGATATGATAGGCATGTTTTATTGTTTCTGTTGAGTATTTATTACCGGCAGAATTGAATAGTAAATTTCAAAATACATTTTAGACAAGAGGAGAATTTAAGAATGAAGAAATTTAGTTTAGGGTTCATAACTACAAGTCTTATTGCGACAACTTTAATTATGGGAAGTCCTATGGCTCAAGCTACTGATGTTCATCAGTCCCCTATACAAAATGTAAATGAGCAAGGTTTAAATTTAAGCCAACAATATGAGCCTAAAGCAATGACAATTACTGATGAAAACGGGCAAGTACTTTATGATTATCATGGAGAAACGTCATCAGATCCAGCATCAATTACGAAATTGATGACCCTTTATTTAACATTCGATGCTTTAAATAATGGAAAGATTAGTAAAGATCAAAAAATAAAAATAACATCAGATTATGAAAAGATGTCTGCCTTACCTAATTTATCAACGGTTAAATTAAAAAAAGGACAAACCTATACTATAGATGAAATAATGAAACAAGTCTCACTAGCTTCTAGTAATCCAGCGACATTAATATTAGGAGAAAAAATAGATGGTTCAACTTCAAAGTTTACAGATCGTATGAATGAAAAGGCAAAAGAGTTAGGTATGAATCATACCCACTTTACCAATCCCTCTGGTGCATCTAATGATTTGTTAAAACCTTACGAACCTAAAAAATATAAAGATGAGGCAAAGACAAAAACAACATCTCAAGATATTAGTTTGTTGATACATAGTTTATTAAAAAAACACCCAGAGGTTATAAACTATACAAAGTTAACGCATGGTAAACAGTATAACCAAGACTTTGAAACTACTAATTTATCGTTAAAAGGAGAGCCCGAAGAATATTTAGGAACTGACGGATTAAAAACAGGAACGAGCGATGAGGGGTATAGTATAGCTCTTACGAATAATCAAGATCATTTGAGATTAAATGCCACAATATTGGATGTTAAACCCTATCCGAGTGAACAAGCGAAGCATGTGAGAAATCAGATTGCGAATCACATGATAGAGGATTTAAGAAAAGAATATACGTACACAAAAGTGATGAGTAAAGGGACACATAAAATTGATGGCAAAGAAATAACAGTGAGTAAAGATCTATACGATACTGTTCCAAAGAACAAGGATAAATGGTCACTCAAAGTCAATAAAGATAATCAAGTTTATGTATCTTACCCAAGAAAATTTATAAAGGGTAGTCATTACCCACATGTTAATGTGGATAAGATGAAGAGTAGTAATACCCACCACCCTTTTATTAACGGTATAAAGAATTTTTTTAAGTTCGTCTGCATCGTCTTTATTGTAGTTTGTATATTTTTATTCATAGTGAAGAAAAAAGGAAAATAAATATGATATAGAATTGGATTTCGTCAATTATATTTAACTTTTATTAAACGTTCAACTCGTATATAATTAATGCAGTAAGCAAGTTGGATAGATGGTGGCTAATCTGAGTATAAGGAGTGTGATGCCTATGGTGGTATCAAAAAAATCTTTAGAAAGGAGACGCCTAGTTGGTTACTGTTAGTGCCATGTTGCAATTTGGGATTTTCCTCATTGCTTTCATTGGTCTAGTAATCGAGCTTATTAAACTAAGCCAAAAAAAATAACCATTCCCAACTTCTGGCCAAGTAGGTGGAATGGCTAAGAATCACCGAAAAGTCACCGTCTTTTTAACGGGCTTACTAAGGCACGAGTGTTATCAGCACTTGTGCTTTTTTATTTTTGTCACTTTCAGTATATACTGTTAGTTGCTTTTTGTAAACTTAAAGTAACTTTTAGTGTAATTACTTTATGTACTAGATATACTAAAGCCATTTTCGGTAATTTCTTACTAAGTAGCGAACAGATATAATGAGTAAAACTATATAGATCGTCGGTTCAATAAAGCTTAAATGATTATGATTAAAAATAGGGAAAGCATTTGTGAGTGCATGGTATATCATACACGTTTTTATATCTTTTGAAAAAATAAATAACAAACTAAATGTAACGCCGCTTAAAGCATATACCCATATGTGACTCCAGTCCTCACCTCGTAATACATGCGCAAAACCAAAGGCGAGTGATGATATTAACACAAATAGTCCTAGACTTAGCCAGTCATGGTTATACTTCTTATCGTTAAAGAAAAAATTAAGCATAGTGAAAATAAATATGAATATAAGTCCTCTAAAACAAATTTCTTCTATAATACCAGCATTCAGGCTTTCATGAACTAATTGGGTGTACATATCTAAATGTTGATTTTGTTTTTCGACATGCTTTTGATTTTCAGTGTTTGAGTTAAAGTTAATATTTAAACATAATTTAACTAAAAGTCCAAAGAATATTAGTGTTAACTTCCAAAACCAGTTACCATTTTCAGTTTTCATATACTTGGGTGTAATTAAATTTTGTTTCTTCACGTATTTAACAAACATCATATAAACCACAACAACGATCATAATTAAAATAACATCACTTGTTATATCTTGAGTATTATCAACTAAAAATTTAGTGCTTAAAAAAATATAAAAAAGTAGCATACTTGAAGCAAGAACAATTAGACGCTTTATCAATGAACTACTCTTATTCATTAGGAAACACACCTTTCAATACTTTTATTTTTTAACCACACGATATACGGTTGATCTACTTACGCCAGTAGCTTCGGCTATTTGTTCACCGGTCATTTTTTGTTCATCATATAGGAACTTAATTTCTCTTTTTTTATGATCAGGCATGGGTGGACGCCCACCGACGCGCCCTCTCGCTCTTGCAGAAGCCAGCCCCTTTTTAGTACGTTCGCTTAAAAGATTGGCTTCGAGTTCTGCAAAAGCACTCATCATCGTAAAAAACATTTTTCCCATTGCATCCTTAGTATTGATATTCATATCAATAATCTGTAATTCGATGTTATTGTTTTCTAACCATTGAGCCAATTCTATTAACTGTTTTGTTGTTCGACCTAAACGATCAAGTTTATAAACAACTAATGTATCTCCTTCACGTAAATACTCTAGACATTTGTCTAACTCTGATCTTTTCGTTTTTCGACCACTCACTTTTTCTTTAAATATTTTTGAACAGTCAAAGTTTTTTAAAGTATCGATTTGGCTATCTAAACTTTGATCTTGTGTTGAAACACGAGCGTAACCAATTTTAGCCATTTGTACACCACGCTTTATTAAATTTTGTTATTTGTTTCACTATTACTGTATCATATCTCATGAAGTAAAAGTAAAATAAGACTTTGTTAATAATACAAGATATGATACTTATAAGTAAAAAAATAGAAATTGTTTTAAAATGCTTTATTTTTATGAATTTATGTGAGATAAAATCGATGAAACAAAGATTCATTATTACTTAGCTACTTATTTGTTTCAAAAACGAACGTTTTTATTACAACCAATCTTTATTGTTGTATATATCAGTTATGTGTTTAGCATATGATGTAGGTATAGTATTTTTTGAGATAATTTCTAAATCGTCATCTAAAAAGTATAGATAAGAACACTTTTCTAATTGTATATATTCCAATTTAATAAATACGGTTTTTAACATTAACAATTCAAAAGTATTAATAACTTTTTGGGGTATGATCGATTTATTGACAGTATTAATTATTTTTTGAAATTCTTTTTTAAAAAAAATAGAAAAACTCATAACAGAAGAACTAATAAGTTTAGAGTCTATACCAAGTCGTTCACATATTATTTCTTTTACTTCTTTATACTCTTTTTCCCCTGCCTCACTACAAATATCTTCTGATTTACAATAATGATTATCTAAGAATAAATTTAAACATACACCATCTAATGCTCCCTTAATTATTCTATCAAAAGAATGAACTTCTTTATTTTGTTTTAATTGCCTTATTATATTTTCGTATTCTGATTTAAGAAGAATAAATAAATTTTCTTTGTTAGGTATATAACTATAATTTTTAGTCATTATCAATTTCGCCTTTCTGATATAAAATTCATTATTAAATTTTATTTCTGACTTTTCCTTCGTTATTGGTTTTATACATTTATATATTTACCTGAATTTATATCGAACACTGACACTTCATAAATGTTTTCTATGAACTTAATATCTTTGTTATTAGAATTATTATCAGATGTTAATAAAGAATTAACGCTAATAACGTTGTTTTCTTTTAAATATTTTTCTACTGAATCAAATTCTTTAAATATTCTCCCCGTTACTTATATAGTCGACGAAAAAGCTCTCTAATTTCTTTTTTTGTTTTTTGAGATGTATTTGGATCTTTATATTTTTCAACAAGCGTTTTTGTTAGGTTTTTCGTATTTTCTTGATGCAATCCTGATTTATCTTTTACTAAATTTTCAATGAGTTCATCATTAATTTTCATTGACGAGTCCTCCTTTTCATTCATAATGATATCAACTAGCAATAACTTTTATAAGTAAAAAAGATTTAATTTACTTAATTTTTAAGTTCTTTATTGTTTTCCCAGAAGACAATGATTATGTTCTCAAATATCCAAACTATTTATATAGTCGACGAAAAAGTTCTCTAATTATTTTGAGTACCATTTTATATGAAGGAGAGGGTTTACATATGCGAACATACGTTCTATTATATGGTTGAGGTGTTTGTATATGATTCCTAAACAATATGAGGGTGAAACAGATTATCGTAAGATTCCTAGAGAGTATTTAGATTCTAATATTCCTAAAGGCAGAGGGTTTGTTAAGTGGCTAGCTTTTAAGACGATTCCTGAGCAATATCAACAAATAGAACAATATATGGAAGATCAAAATAAAACAGAACGTCCTTCGCTTTTAGATGATCAACTCAATGTTCTAAATGAAAAAGTAAACTGGAAAAAATTCTTTAAAGAAAAAGCAATTGTGACTTATTGGAAGCAAGGTTATTATTACCAGCATGAGGCTTACATTAAAACGGTAGATACATTCAATCAAGTTATTATTATTAGTAACGAAGATGGGAACGAGACCATGGAAATACCCATGAAAAATATAAAAGATATTGAATAAGAAAAGCCACTCTATATGAGTGGCTTAAGATTTTACTTTTTAAACTTGTCAACAACATCAGATGCTTTGTCTTTAACGTTATCAACGACTTCTTTGGCTTTACCTGATGCTTTATCTTTTTTACCTTCTTGTTCTAAATTGTCATTGTTAGTAGCATCGCCAACAGTTTCTTTAATATTACCTTTAACTTTATCTAATTTATCTTCAGCCATATATAAGCCTCCTTAAATTTAGAAATATCTTGATTGAAATTGCCCAATGAAAAAACACTGACTACTTTTTCAACCTAATACATATAATAATGTAATTCAAGTAAAGAAGTTTAATTACTACTTTAATGGCAAGGTGCTAATGAATTTTCATTATTAGCACCTTGTGTATTTTCTAAATGAAAATACGAATGAAAATGAAGGAAAGTGAATTATCACTTTCCTTTTTATTATGAAATTTTATTATTTATTTTTTTGTGTTAGCACGCTCACACGCATCATCAAAGATGATGCTTTTAACAAGTCTATTCATGATTACAAGGCGCATAAATTTTTTCTTGATGGCTCAAGCCAGTCGAAAAATTTTATAGCTTTTATCCTTGTAATCAATCATAACGACTTGTTGTAGTGGCTTTGCAACACAGCAAAAATAAATTAAATAATAAAAAAATTTTTAAGGAGTAATGAAAGGAGGTGATATCCAACATGATGTGGTGGTTGGTTGGGTCACGATAGATTCAATTGAAGGAGGTGGCTTTTCATGAGAGAAAATACAAAAAAACTCTTAATAAGTATCATAAACTTATTAAGAGCTCTCATTGAACTTATCATTGAGCTAATCAGATAGCTTGATGAGGAGGAGTTAGGGCTCCTCCTTCAATTTAAATTTATTATATCATTTAACAAGGAGAATTCAAATGAGAAGAAAAATTATTATAGCTTTAAAATTATTAAATATCTTATTAGCTGGTGTAGGTTTTTTTCTAGAGTATTCCCTGATTAAAGAAGAAAGACAAGAAAACATGAACGAATATAATTATCAATCTTTTCTATGAGAAAGGAAGATGAAATTTGATAGCATTTATGCTATCATATGTATATGAGTAATGTAACTTTTAAAACATTAAAGGATAAGAATAATCAATCAGAGTTCATTCAATTTGTGCAAGACTTACCAGATAAAGATAGAATTAAACTACTAACAACCATTAAAAAAATTGAAGAAGAAGGTATTCAAATTGCTATTCGTATGAAATGGGTTAAAAAATTAGATAATAATTTATATGAAATTAGGTCAAAATTTGGCTCAAATATTCAAAGAGCTATTTACTTTCAAAAAGTAAATAATGAATATATTATTACACATGGTTTCACGAAAAAAACTCAAGAGACGCCGAAAAGAGAAATTGCACATGGTATGAATAGCATTGAAAGATATAGAAAGGGTGAATTGTATGAGTATGATTTCTAAATTGATTGATGAGGATATTAAACGTCATCCTGAGTTAGAAAACAGTTATAAAGAACAATCAGAAGCTTTAGATATTGCAGTAAAAGTTGTTAGCTTACGGAAAGAGATGGGATGGTCTCAAAGACAACTCGCTGAAGCTATGAATATACCACAATCAACAATAGCAAGAATTGAGAACGGCGATGTTTTACCCCATATAAATACTATGCAAGCTATTGCTAATGTAACTAACAAAAGATTAAAAATTGAGTACGTATAAATTAATATCTTAACGGCAAGGTGCTAATGAATCTGCATTAGCACCTTGTGTATTTTCTAAATGAAAATACGAATGAAAATGAAGGAAAGTGAATTATCACTTTCCTTTTTATTATGAAATTTTATTATTTATTTTTTTGTGTAGCACGCTCACACGCATCATCAAAGATGATGCTTTTAACAAGTCTATTCATGATTACAAGGCGCATAAATTTTTTCTTGATGGCTTGAAAGCCAGTCGAAAAATTTTATAGCTTTTATCCTTGTAATCAATCATAACGACTTGTTGCAGTGGCTTTGCAACACAGCAAAAATAAATTAAATAATAAAAAAAGTGGAGGTATTTAAAGTGACTGAACAATTAACAGAATTAAATGTTATTACAATTGATGAAGTTGATATTTTTGGTAATTATTTAGAAGATGAATTATTTGATGCTATGAAAGACCTTTTTGTCTCATTAAAAGATGAAATAGATAGGCATTATACAATTGATGAACAATTGGAGTATCATTATGACGAATTGATAAAACTCTATGAAATATTGCAAAAACCACAAGTTGATTTATCAAATTTAAAGCAATTTCTTAATATATATAATGACTTAACACCTAACCATTATGAAGTTAATACAATTGAGATTGACCCATCAGATGAAGCATTAATCAATCGTTATATTAGTAAATATGGTTTCAAGAATTATCAAACTAATTTTCAGAAGTTAAAGCTAGAATTTTATGAAGATGAACAAGCAACTAAATTAGTTGAAATAAAACCACATGAAATTGAAGATTTCATCATAAATTTATTAATAGAAGAAACAGAATTTATTAGAATTAATTATACAGGAGAAGAAATAATTGAATGGAAATTCGATTATTTAAGTGAATTAAAAAAACAAAAAAATGCTTTAGATAATGGAGTATTAGAATTAATTGTTTTAGAACAACTACTTGACCAATACAATTGTGAAAATGAATGTTTAAATAAAAGAATAGAAATAGTTAAATAAGAAATTAGCCCCCTAAATAAAAGGGGGTTTTGTCAATTATCTAAATATAATAATAAAGACAAATCAAATAAACTGTCATTTATTTGATTTGAAAAATGAATAAATGATCTAATCAAATAGATCATTTATATCACTGAAATTAATATAAAACTGTAGGAAAGTGAGGTATCACTTTCCTTTTATTATGAATTTTTATTATTTATTTTTTTGTGTTGGCACGCTCACACGCATCATCAAAGATGATGCTTTTAACAAGTCTATTCATGATTACAAGGCGCAAAAATTTTTCCTTAGTGGCTTGAAAGCCAGTCGAAAAAATTTATAGCTTTTATCCTTGTAATCAATCATAACGACTTGTTTCAGTGGCTTTGCAACACAGCAAAAATAAATTAAATAATAAAAAATGGAGGTTCTTATGGTTAATTATTTAACAGTTGTAGAGTACTTAAAAAATCAAGATTTTGACCAAGTTGTTAAGGCTATTATAAGTTATGAAAGTAATATTCAAGATGAAAGAGAAATAAATACTATTTATGAAAAATTTATGGATGATAAAACAATATCAACATTCTTAAATCCAATATTAGTTGATAATTTGATTACTAAATTTTAGACCAATTTGAATTCACATTAATCAATAAAATTTATGTATAGAGGTGTAATTAAAATGACGATTACAGGAGAATATATTACGGATTACTTAGAAATATGTGAAAATATTAAGGAATATAGAAAAAGAGAATTTGATGAAACATTTGATAAATTTGAAGAAATTTTTGATGAAAACTTAAATACTCCATTAGCTTATACAACTTTAGATGAAGATGAACAGATAAGTATACAAGTAACTTTAGAGCTTACAAATTTAAGAATGGTTCAAGAAGTTAGTTTTAAATATAATAATGGAAATTGTAATTACAATGACATAGAAATTGAAAAATATAAAGATATGAAAGAAGTTATTAATGTAACAAAACATCTTGACTTTGACGATTTAGTCTTTGTTGATAAAGATTATGAAGAAATATATAATTCGTTAAATTAGTGCTAATAAAAAGGAAAGTGAATCCTCGCTTTCCTTTTTATTATAAATTTAAAAATGTGAAGTTATTAGGATAATTTTAATCAGGATTTGGTTAGATTTTTTGAGAAATAGTTGAAAATAATATCGTAATTCTAAATATATTTTTGTTTTACCTGATTATTAAATCGAGTATTCTTGTATTTAGTTTTCTCTTATCTAATATAAAAATCAAGCTAAAAATTCTTAAACTTATTGATAATATTACTGCAATAATAACTTTGTTAAATATCGTTACTAGGTTTGAATTCGCTGCTTTCATAGTGTATAATGAAACTATAGTAATTTAAAGAGCATAAGTGGAATCCTGCACAGAAATAACTCCAAATGTCTCCATTCGGTAGCCATTTCTGTGCAAAATATTGATTTGACAGTGTCAAATGGGATTCCTATTTATGAGAAAAAAATTGTTATATAACTCCCGAATAGCTATATAAAAGATCCCGAATAGCTACCCAAAATCAAAAACGGCTACCAAATAGCTACCCAAAATCAAAAATAGCTACCAAACGGCTACATGAAAAAGGAGTCAATTGGTAGCCAAAATCGACGACTTAGGTATCCATATGGTAGCCAAAAGTCAAAGTGTACAAATAAAGTTTGATGAAGAAACTTACTATAAACTAGGAGGTGGAATGATTTTTGAAAGAGATTAATACTAAAAGACGAACACTAAATAACTTACCTGTCATCCTAGATGATCAAATTCAGGCTGAAGCAAAACATAAAAATCTTTCAGTCAATGATCTTTATATCAATATAATTAAAGACTATTCTTCTAAGAAATTAGAGAATGAAATGAGTATTAATTTGAACTCAGATTTAAAAAAAATATTACTTGAGGTTATGAAAAATCAATCATATATTATTGAATTACTAGAAGATCAACAATATATTTTTCAAACTATAGAGGAGGAATAAAATGAAAAAAACTAAAAGAAACTTTTATGTAAATCAACTTTATAATGACAAGTTAAAGATGATTCAGAGAAATAACAATATATCAACTTTATCTTCAAGTATTGTTTTTTTAATTGACTACTATATCAAAAATGAAAACAAAAAAGATGGAAATAAAAAAGATGAAGATCATCAAAAAATAATCGATGACCTTAGTTATATCAAGAAAAAATTAAACGGTGCTGATTTTAATATTCTAGTTGCTTTACATATGTTAGCTGACATTTCGGAAGAAAATGCTGTTACAACTGCTAGCATGAAAGATCTAAGAAATCACATCAATGATCACTATCAATCAGCTGTCAATAGATCTAAACATTATCTTGCAAATAAAAGAGAATTTTAGGTGTGATTTAAATGAGTGAACAAACTAGTCCTGCTATTAATTTAATTTCTGATTTTAAAGTTGGTAGTTCAAAGGGAGAAAGTTATAAGAAATTTATCAACTATATTAGCAAAGAAAAGAATAAGAAAGATGTAAAAAAAACAGATATAAAAGACAATCTTTTTGATAAGTATCTTGATTATATGTCAATAGATAAATTAAAAAAGAAACAAGGATATAATAAAGAGAATGTAAAAAAAAGAACAACGATGAGCTTTAATTCTGAACATGAATTCATCGAAGAAAAAGAGATGAACAGATTAAAAGATAAGTTTCAAGAAGCAAATAAAAAGAATCATGTCATGTATCAAGATGTTGTATCTTTTGATAATCAATTTTTAAAAGACAATCATTTATTTAATGAATCATTAGATAAATTAGACGAACCAAAAATAAAAAAAGCCACTCGTCGAATGATTAATCAAATGATTAAAGATAATAAAATGGATAAAAATCATACATTTTGGTGTGCGAATATTCATTATGATACTGACAATATTCATATCCATATAGCTACTTCTGAAGAAAAAAATACACGAAAAACTATAAAAGAAGGAAGATTTAAAGGACAATATAGAGGTAAAAGAACTCCTACAACACTTAGAAATATGAAAAGTACTTTTGCCAACTCAATTAACCAAGATATTGGATTAATGAAAGAGTTTGATAAATTAAAAAAAGAGATGAAAGATGACGTCAAAGAGAAAATAAAGAACAGAAAGTATCATTCTTACTCTATTAAATCAATTTTAAAACAAAAGAAAGATTTAGATGATTTAGTTGAAAAATTACCTCCACTAAACGAAACATGGTCATACAATTCTAAAAATATTAAACCTGTACAATCTGAAATTGATCAATATATTGATAATTATGTTTCACAATTTTATAGTGAAAGTGAGAAAAGAGTTGATGAAATATTAGACCAACAAACAAGTAATTATAAAAGACTTTATGGAGAGAATTCAAAATACAACGATTATAAAAAGAATAAAAAAGATCGTTTAAAAAGTGATATTGGTAATGCTTTTTTAAAAGAACTAAAAGCAATAGAAAAGGAAAAACAAAATAAAAAAGGAAAACTTCAACAGCCAAGAGAAAAACCGTATAATAAAAACATAAAGCAGATGAACAATCGCGAGCGTCAAAAAAGTGTGAGAAATTTCAAGCAAGCGATAACAGGAATACGACAAAGTCTATATCAGTTGTCTAGAAATACAGCAAGAAAAAGAAATAGCTATATCCATGATATAGAACATCAAAAACTTGAAAGAAATATTGAGAGAAATCTTAAAGAGCAAGAAGAGACCATATGAGTATTTAAAAAACAAAAAAGGTGTGAATTAAATTTATGACTACTTTAGTTTTAGCTGAAAAGCCTAATCAAGGTAAAAAGTATGCAAAAGCATTAGAAGTTAGTAAAAATCAAAATGATTGTATCGAAGGATTTAGTCCCATTCTAAATGATTATACCATCGTTACTTGGGCTAAAGGTCATTTAGTAGGTTTATGTGACTTTAAAGAATACGATAAGAAATATGAGAAATGGAATTTGTCTGACTATCCATTTTTACCCTCTAAGATGAAAAGAAAAGTACTACCTTATACTTCTTCTCAATTTTATGCCATTAAGAAGTTGGTTGAGAAGAACCTCACTGAAACAAGAGATTCAATTATTATTGCGACTGATCCTGAACGAGAAGGAGAAAATATCGCATATAGTATATTGAATTTTATTCCTCATGTAAAAAATAATAATATTCCTATAAAACGTTTGTGGGCTAATACACAAGAACCACAAGAACTAAAAAATTATTTTCAAAATCTAAAAACAAGTAAGGAAACATTTCCTCTATACTTAGAAGCTGATGCAAGAGCAATCGCAGATAATCTAATAGGGTTTAACTTTACAGTACAACTCACCTTACTATTAAGAAATAAAGGTATAGCTGGCCTATATACGGTAGGACGTGTTCAAACACCAACTCTATTTATGGTTTATGAGAGAGAAAAAGCTATCAAGAATTTTAAAAAAGAAAATTACTACACATTAAGTGCTTATGACAGAGTGAACCAAGTAACCTTCAAAGACAAGGATAAACATAAATTTCCATCTAAAGAAGACGCCTTAGCATATTTAAGTGAAAGAAATATAAAAATAGATGATAACCAAGAAGGGATCATTGAAGATATACAATCAAAGATTAAAACAAAATCGTCCCCCTCTTTATTAAAATTAGGTGGTATTCAAAATCTAGCTAATCGTAAATGGGGATATAGTTTAAAGCGTACTCTATCAGTGGTTCAATCACTTTATGATAAAGGGTACGTGTCTTATCCAAGAACAGATTGTAATTATATTACACAAGCTGAATTTAACTACTTAAGTGATAATCTACAGTCTTATAAAAAGCTACTTGATAAGCCATTTGAAATTAAAAATAACCAACCTAGAAATAAATATGTCAATGACGAAAAAGTATTAGAGCACTACGCCATTATCGTTACTAAAACCATACCATCAAAACAAGATTTCGAATCTTTTTCAACAGAGCAACAAAATATCTATCAATCAATTTTAGAACATACGCTAGGCATGTTTGCTGGAGACTATGAATATAAACAAACAAACGTGAATGTAAGTGTTCAAGACCTCGAATTTACTACTAGAGGACAAACTGTTATTCAATCAGGTTGGAAAGAAGTTATATCAAGTGAGAAAGAAGATAACAAATTATTACCTTCTTATACTAAAGGTTGGAAATTTACAGATGAAACACCTTTAGTTTTACAAATTGAAAAGAAAGAAACGACACCTCCTAAACGTTTAACAGAAGCATCATTAGGAGGCGAAGGTGGTTTAATGGAAAACTGCGGAAAACTTGTTGATGAAGATGAAGATAAAAGCAACTTATCAGATGGTATAGGTACACCAGCAACTCGAAGTCA
This sequence comes from Actinoplanes sp. NPDC051633, assembly GCF_040681735.1. NCBI lineage: Bacteria > Bacillati > Actinomycetota > Actinomycetes > Micromonosporales > Micromonosporaceae > Actinoplanes > Actinoplanes sp. NPDC051633. The sequence continues at coordinate 31,379 of NZ_JBFAZH010000002.1, forward strand.
AATTGTTGCTTCTCTAATTTCAAAAGAATATTTGAAAGTTAGCAAAAACAAACTATATATGACGGATAAAGGAACTGTCTTATGTCAAGCTTTAGATGGCACAGATATTTCTAGCGTAAAAATGACAGCAGACTGGGAAAAGAATTTAAAGTCTATATCTCAACAATCAATGAAAAGAGAAACTTTTATAGAAAAAATAAAAGAATTTATTGTACATTTTTCTAATCAATTACCGTCATACATTGACAATAATATCTCTAGTTCAGATGTAGAAAAAGTGACTGATGATTTTGGTAAATGCCCTGTTTGTAAACAAGGAAAAATCGTTAAACGTAAAACCAAAAAGGGCAAAATTTTTTATCCTTGTAGTTCTAGTTCGTGCGATTTTGTCATTTGGAGTGAAATGTCTCATAGAAAACTACGAGATCGTGAAATTAAAGAGTTAGTAAATTATCAAAAAACCTCAAAACTCAAAGGCTTTAAATCAAGAAATAACAAGTCTTTTGAAGCCTGTTTAAAAATCGACAATAACAAAGTGGTTTTCGATTTCGCTAATAATCCGAAAGGAGAGAATTCAAATGGCTAGTATTCACTTACCAAATTGGAAATGGATCAATGAGTTAAAAAAAGCCCCCTCTCCATCGTTTAAATTCTGGAAAAATCTTTTATTGTCATTAGCTATTCTAATTCTAATGTTTATTACTCAAATTTCTATTGGTTTTTTAGCAGATAAAACAGGTCTATATAAGCCAAGTGCTTTGAGTTCACGAACAATGAAGTATTTTGATAATCCACTTCTTCTAATTACGGGGATAGTCGTAGCGCCTATAACAGAGGAATTAATATTTAGAAAATTATTTTTTCAATTGTTTTTAAAAAAATACCATTACCCAGTCATTTTTGCTTTGATAAGTTCTTTTCTATTTGGACTTGCACATTCAGGATTTATTATTCCATATATCATAAGTGGCTTGCTCTTGTGCTACTTAACATACAAAACACAGAGAATCATATATCCTATGTTGGTACACACGATGTTTAATGGACTACTAATTTTATTATCTATGGGTATGGGGGGGTAAACAAAATGAGTATTTTAGATGAGAGAAAGAAGTACAGACAAGATAAGATTATGAAACGAATAATAAAAATAGTTATTACTCTAACTTTTGTTGTCGGAGTATTATTGTTATTTATCAATCCTATCTTTGAACATATTATATCCCCTATGATTAGCCATCATGTTAATAAAGAAGTAGCTCACATACCGAATGATAAAATGAAAAAGAATAATGAAAAATTAGATAAACTTTTGGGTAACAGGCCACGAGATGATACAGAAAAAGGAGACTATCTCCGAAATAATCTAACAAATAAAGTTTTAAAAAAAGGTTCAGCTTCATCTTCATCTACAGCAAATTATACACATGAGCAGATAACTAAAGCATTAAATGATGGTAGTATACCTTTAAAAGATGATCAAGGAATTGTCTATGATTACTCTAATGTTAGACCTATAAAAGCATCAGATATGAGAAAAGCTCATTTAAACAAAAACTATTTAAGAGGACGCATTGTTATTCCTAACGTCAAATTAAATTTACCTATTTTAGAGGGAGTTTCTGATCAAAACCTTTGGGTTGGAGCTGGTACTATGAAACCAAATCAAAAGATGGGACAAGGCAATTATGCTTTAGCTGGTCACTATGTAGAAGCGCCTAACCTTTTGTTCTCTCCCTTGCATAGAGTCCAAGTTGGCGACTACATCTTTACTTGTGATGGTTCTCATGTGTATCAGTACAAAACGACAGAAAGAAAGATTTTAAACAAGCACGCAGGCCAAGTAGTAGAAAATAGTCAAGGTAATCACATTATTACATTAATCACGTGCCAAGATTTACAAGCAAGACAGAGATTAATGATTAGAGGAGAATTGGTACATTCTATGAAAATATCCAATGCTCCTGAAGATATTAAAAATTATTTTAGTTAAAAGGAAGGATTAAAAATGAGAAACTTAAATTATGAAAATGAATTAGACCCAATTGTAAACGAAGAAGAAACGAATTTAGAGGACTTTTACGAATTGATATTCAAAGATAAGTCCAAAAAAGAACTTGTTTTCAAAAATCTTGTATCTAATGATTATTTATTATCAGAAGTTACAGAAGATATTTTAGAAGATATTGAAAATACCGAGTTTGGCGAGACATATATCATTAATAAAGAGTTTATGAAGAATCCTAGAAAGCCATCTATAGAAGATGAAGAAAGTATCTCAAAGGTAGATAAATAAACTAATCATAAAAGTATTGAAAGGTGTGTTTCCTTATGGATAAAGAATTAATTAACTCTCTTGTAGAACGTGTGAAAGAATTTAAAGATAATCCTGAAAAAGTACAAGAATATCTTAATTTTGTTGCAAAATGCCCAAGCTATTCATATCGAAATTTATTACTAATACAATCACAATATCCATCGGCTAAATATGTAGGTAGTTATAATCATTTTAAAGATAAAGGGTTTCACGTTATGCGTGGAGAAAAAGGAATCAAAATACTTTCTCCTAAATTCAAAAAACATGTAAATGTCGATGGGAAACTCCTCCCCTTAAACAAAGTTGATGAATCTATTCAAGAAAAAGTAAAAAATAATGAGCTAAAAGCTATCGATAAGGTGTATGGATATAAGCCTGTAACCGTATTTGATGTAACACAAACAAACGCAAAAGCTGACGATCTTCCAGAATATTATCCTAATAGAAGAGAAAAGTTATATACATCTTCTCCCAATGCAACGGAACATGTTTTTAAAGCGCTGCAAAACTTTGCAGAAGATAACAACATAAAAACAGTTGATAACTACACTAACAATACCTACCAAAATAATAGTATTGGTGGTGCTGAAAAAGGTGTAAATATTCAAACAAGAGATAATGAAAATATTATAGGACTTAGACAAGGATTAGAACCCGAAGAAAAAAATCACACGTATATTCACGAATTGACTCATGCTTTGCACCATAAAGCATCAGATAATTTAACAAGACAAGAAAAAGAGACTGAAGCTGAGATGGTCGCTTATATTGTAAGTAAACATTATGGTATAGAACCCAGTGAGTCATCAATAAAATATATTTCTGATTACTCTCATAATATGAGAGATTTAAAAGACACAAAGAACACCATTAATCGTGTAACAAATATCTCTAGAAGTTTCATAAATCAAATTAATCAACACATTGATTTTGAGCATTTAGAAGAATTGCAAAAGACAGAAACGTTTGAGATAGAAGAAAAAGACACAACCCACGAAGGAGAAAACAAAGACGAAGCTTTATCAAAAAAAGAAGAAGATAAGAAACAGTTCATAAAACTTACTAAAGAAGATAAGCAAATAGCAAGAAACAAGAGTATTATTGATGTACTTAATCAAAATGGGCATGAAATTGTTCAAAAAAATGGTAAGTATTATAAAGATGAGACAAACCCTAATATCTATGTTAATTCTGAAAAAAATATCTACTATGATACTTCCAAAAAGCAAGGTGGCGATCCAATACGCTTTTTAGTAAATAATGGAATGCGTTATCCCGATGCTGTAATGAGCTTAAAACAAGATAATTATAAAAACAAAATGGATTTTACTACTGAAAAATCAACTGCTAAAAGTATGAAAGATAAAATAAAAATAGCAGAAGAAAAATCAATATTAGAAGTTGCCTCATTTGCTGGTCAAAGCTTTGAACGTACAGGCAGTTTTTACAAAGGAATTGAACACGATTCTCTAATGATTAAACCAAATGATAATGCTTTCTTTTGGAACTCTCGCAGAGGAGAGAAAAATTGGAGTGGTAGCCCAATTCAATTTATCCAAAATCCTGAACTAGCTGGAGATCTCTATAAAGAAGACTTTAACGATGCCGTAGAGCTCCTTAATTCAGATGATTTTGGTACTTTAGATAAATCCATCAAAATCGAAAAAGAAAAGCCAGAGTTTAAATATGATGAAAGTAATTACGTGAAAAAATATGATGAATTTAAAGCATATAACTATTTAGTAGAGGAGAGAAAAATAAATTCAAATCTAGTTGATGATTTAAGAGAGCAAGGCCTCATTAAACAAGACAGCCATAATAATGTTGCGTTCCTATGGAAAGATTCCGATAATAATGTTGTAGGTCAAGACTTACGAGGCACATCAGAAAAACCATTCAAAAAAATAGAAACAAATCATGGTAATTTCGGTTTTAATTTTACAACTTCTAAGACTGAACCAGATAACTTACTGATTTTTGAAGCACCCATAGATGCAATGAGCTATGCTTCACTCCACCCAGAAGAAAAAAACGCTTATGCTTCTATGTCTGGATTAAAAGAAACGAACGCATACCATCAAGTACATCACTTTGTTAAAAAATATAATAAAGAGCCTGATAACATTTATCTTTGCGTTGATAATGATAAACATGGTAAAGAATTTGTATCAAGAATGACACAAGATGTTAAGTTTCAGTTCCAAAGTCAAAAAGATGTTGTGTTTCAATCTAATTTACCAAGTGAGGGTAAGGATTGGAATGATTACTTAAAAATAGTTGATCATAACGAAAAAAAGACTCAAACAAAGGAAGTTCAGATTGAGCATGAACAACCAGTAAAAGCTGAACAAAGTGAGAAAGAAGATGTAGACAACATTCAAAAGAAACGAAAAAAATCATTTACGTCTGGAAGACAATCCATAACTAGAGATACTGAAAATGATTTAGAGATGTAATGTAAAACAACGGTAAAGCAAAGTACGCTTTCGATGCAACACAATGCGTCTCTCAGCGTCTAAAAATAATATTTTAAAGAAAGGATGAAACTATTAGAATGAAATTATTAATCGACGTTATTTTGTTTGTTGTTATTGCATCCCTTCTAGGCTGTTATTTATTTTTTAAATACAAATATAAGTATACAAAATCAGATGAGATTAAGTACGTAAACAAGTCCTTGAATCCTAAGTTTTTATTTACTGAAAAAAGAAACACATCTCACTATACACTAAATATTTTTCCAAACCAAAGTGAAACCCCTTATAACTTTAAGATTAAAGTCTATAGTAAAAAAATGGAGAAAACGCTCAAAAAGGAAATATATTCTATTAATCCATCAGAAGAATTTTTTGTAGTGAATTGTATCGATTGGGTATTCACAGAAGATAAAGCACATGATTTAGATAAAAAGTATCAAGGACACGTCATTTTTAATGGTAAAAATTATAGTTATGAATATCTTGATAGAGGTACTGCTCAGGCTCAGATTTCTTAAAACTTATAAACTAATGAAAAGGACTTACAATGTAAGTCCTTTTTGTCTCTCAAAAAATACGTCAATTTACTTTCTTTGTCCTTTTTTTATTTTAGTTAAATGCTTTTAATCAAATCTTAATCTCATTGTGACCTATATTCTTTGATAATATTTTATAATGAAAATATTAAATCAAAGAAAAGGTGTTGATGATTTTGACTATAGAAAAATTAAAAGTTCCTAAAGATATCAACATTCCAAATAACCTTACAACAGAGGAATATCACGAGCTTTTAGCGTTCTATCACTTCAAAGCAGAGTTTAACCCATCCAAAGTAGAATATAAGCAAGCTTATAATGATGTGCTTAGTATGCTCAATAATTAAGAATTAATACCCCCAGCTTTTGTTATAAGCTGGGGGTAAATGTGCTTTTCATTACTTTAGAAAATTATTTTTTTGAATTTTCGTTATCTAAAAGATCTGATAAAATACATTTGTCCTGATCTTATATCATAGTTATGAACAACTTTGTGTGCTTTCTCTGTCTTGTTAATTCCCCCATGATTCCAGTTTTGGTCAAGACTTTCGAATTGATTCCAATTGCCGTCCGCATTACCATTAGTAACTATAGCAACGTGTCCCATTCCCTTACCATATGAATTACCAAAAACA
>NZ_JBFAZH010000003.1:0-35033 GCF_040681735.1 Actinoplanes sp. NPDC051633
GCCATACAGCCATCGTGCAACCTCACCCAAACTTGAGGTCAAGCGGCACGAGTGCGGCCTTCCGTCTGCGGGCACTTGCGAAACGCTGCGCCCGCCGCCGGCCGGGGGCCAAACGGATCGCCCGGCGGCGTGGCATAAGCCCAGTTCAACTCTTCGTGGCGTGATCGAGGCGCGCAAATGCTCCCGTGCGAACCTGCTCAGTTCGATCCTGCTCTCCTGCTCCTCCTAACCCGAGCTCTATACCCCTGCCTAGGTGCCTTCTCATGTCACCGCAGATAGCGCGCGTCGTGGGCCAGCTCAGCTGATCTTGGACCCTGCGGGCGCGCACCAGAAGCACCCTTATGGTGCGATCAAGCACAGCGCGTGATAGGTGCGCCGGGGCGCAGCAAAGCACAGCTTTGCCGCGCCCCGGCCTTGTTAAGGCGTGAAGAAAACTTTGATAGTAGGATCTACGATTTTGCAAGAATCTACGAGGTTGGCCACAGCTCGTGGTTTCTCATCAATTCCTGCGGAAATGACCTCGGAGCATGCAGCGTCAGCCAAAACAGCGAAGAATGTCCTATAGCTTCCGAGGTCCGTTTCGTCGCCAAGATTGAACGCGGTGGCATCAAACCCCCCATCGCGCTTAACGATTGGCTCTGTGCCGACGATGTAATAGAGCGACTTCGAACTCGGTGTCCGCGAGAGCAGCCATACGACCTGGCCGGAGGCGAGGCCTCGCACTGTTCCCTCGAACGGTACGTCGGTTCCCGGCTTGACCTGCGTACCGGTCGGTTTAGTGAAGGTGATGCTGACCGAAGCCGAAGCCGAAGCCGAAGCCGAAGCCGAAGAAGTCGGAGTGGCTTTTGCTGGTGGCTTTGGATCATCGTCATCATTGATGACTGCGACGATGATTCCGCCCAGCATTGCAATCAGCGCCGCTGCGATCACCCCGATTAAGCCTAGCCGGGCGCTTGTGTTGCCTGATGCCGAGCTCGGCTCGCTCTGCCCCGGTCGGGCAGAACTTCGCAACTCGCGCTGCTTTCGCGATTGCGGTTGTTCTTTATCTGTTCCCATCAGTAAAATGGCCCCATTCGTTGTCCCCACATGCCCCGCATCGTCCTTTCCATACTGGCGATGGGCGCTAGCGCCCCCAATCGTCATACGGAATGGATCTTTCCGGGGATCAGAACGAGGATTCGGATGATCATCAGGCTGCCAGCCTGCGGAAATGCACAAAATGCTGCCTGCGTGGTGATCGTCTTCTACCACTCTGTGACCATCCCGACCCTATTTCGTTATGGGGCATGTTGACTTCGATCTTCAAGACCGCTGACGCGGGACGGCGAAGTCGCATTCAGGTCCTGACGGAGGAAGTGCGCCCGATCGACGCCCCGGCGGGCCCAGTTGTCTCGACGCGCGACGTCCGCCGTTCCGAAAGACGACGCGCACTGAGACGTGCAAAACAGACGGTCAGGTATCGGCGCTCGTCGTTGCTTCACGGGTACCCACGCTGGTGGATGCACTTGGTAAGGTCGGGCCAACCCGGCTCGAAGGGAAACGCACGTGGAAGACCCGGCGGTACGGCTACGTAAGGTCGTCGGCAAGTTCGTCCTTCTCCTGGCCGGCGTATGGGTCATCGTCCTCGTGGCCGGCGTCGTGTTGCTGGCGTCGAGCGATGCCGAGGTCAATCCGCTCAGCTGGGCAATGATCTTGCTGCCCGGTTGTGCGCTCGTGCCCGGTGCCGTGATCAGTCTCCGCTTGCTGCGGTCCGACGATCCGGAACAGGTCAGCAGTCTGTGGGTCAAGTCGGCCATCTACGGCGTGGCCGGCCTGGTGATCGGGATCGGCAGCTTCGTCGCGATAGCTCAGATGCAGAACGGGGCAAGCTAGATGACCTTCGAAGTCGATCCGGAGGCGTTGCGTGCCTACGCCTCCCGCTTGCAGACGATGCGGGAGTACGCCACAACGGCACGCAGCTACGTGAACAGCAACGGCACGTTCAGCGCACAGGAAACCGGGCTGATCGGTTACCTGATCCCGCACCACCGGACTTACATGGACGCGCTGACGGAGATGCTGACCCACCTTGCTGAGGTTGCGGACGCCTCCGACGGCAGCATGCGGGCCATCGCGGCGTCCTATGAGCGCTCCGATACCGACGCGGCCGCCAGGGTGGACGCGAGCTATCCGGTAGTCGCGCGGCCTCCGCTCAATCACGAGCCGTACGACCGTGAACACCGTCCTCCGCCGACGACGTGGTGACGCCATGAGTGATCCCACAAGCCATCTCGTCGCGCCCGGTCCGCCGGACGACAGCATGACGAATGGTTTCGTCAACCCGCTCGACCTGTTCAACTACGTCAGCCCCACAGCGTGGGCGTGCAAGGCCATCGAGGCCATCTCCGGTCAAGATCCGCTCGCGTGGTGTACCGAGTGGCTGTCCGGTGATTGGGAGTCGCTGTGGAAGTTCGGCGACGCGATGGGCAACCTGGCCCGGTTCATGCAAGACGCCGGCATTGAGGTTCAACAAGGGGCGCTGACGCTGGATCAGTCGTGGGACGGCAACGCCGGTGACGCCGCGTGGATGTACTTCTCCGATCTCGCGGCAGCGATGAGCAGTCAATCGACGCCGCTGCAAAATAGTCAAGAGAGCTACCACCTCGCAGCCACCGGCGCGTGGCAGTTCGCCAATCAACTCGGCAATCTGATTCAAGCGATCGCGGACGAGGCGATCATCGCCGCAGCGTTGGTTGCCACCGGCACGGCGGTTTCATCCACCGGGGTTGGCGCGGTGGTCGGCGTGGTTGAGTACGGCGCGGCGGCTTTGATGGTGGTCCGCATCCTCGACAAGATCAACAAAGTTTCGCAGATCATCAACGCTGGCGGCACGGCCGTGCTCGGCACGTTCGGTCTCGTCATCGACGCGAGCGCTCAGGTAGGGCATCTGTCGAACCATCCTCTTCCGGCTACCGGCTTTAGTCTTCCGGCGCGATGAGCGACCCGGATGGCGCGCTGAGCCGCGATCTACAGCGGATGCTCGGCAGCAAGGAGCTTGCGAAGCGAGTACACGAGAGCTTCGTCAAGCTGCGTGGCGGTGCCGGCGGCGATCAACTCGCGGAGATGGCTCGTGACCTGTTGGACGGCAGGATCGACATCCGAGCCGTCACCCGCAGCGACGCCTACGCCGAGCCGTTGTCGGACGCCGCTCTGCGCTACAAGGAGTGGTTCGGCGGTCTCGATCCGGAGGAACAGGCGGCGGTGATGGAGAACGCGCGCGCTGAGCTGACGCGTCTCGAGAACGACGAATCCGATCGGCCGTCAATGGCTGACCCCGAGGCGTAACGGTCGGAGAAAGCCGGGACGAGCCGTATCGACCTACAGCGAGGCGGACCGACGAGGATCGAAGCAAAATGTTGCGGCCATTCTCCGTCGGACAGAAGCTAACGAAACGCCCGAAACAACGGGGCGGCGATCTGTCGACAGTTCTATAACCGGCCTTATGTCAGTCTCCGCGTGAAGGCGACCGAAATACCCCTGCAGCGTGGCGATAGCTGCTCGCCGTGAAGATTCTCGCGAGGCGCCGGCGGGTGTCCGCTCGATTCGCGGTCTAGCTGGCGCGTCGGCGCCCTCCCGGAACCAGCAGATTGAGAGTCCGCGGATGTAGCTGTCGTCCATTCCTTTGTGGTGCTGCTCAGTCCCATCTCTTGCTACCCCTGCCTGCGCAGTCATGGTCTCGTAGTGTCAGCCAACGCTGACGGATGACAGCTCACGCCAGGACTGTCGATCACCCATGGATCACGTGCGGGGTGATCAGTTGGGGGTCGGGCTTAATGACCTGGCGGGCGCGGCGCCGATGACCCGAGCTGGCATGAGCTGCCGGAATACCCAATTGCCTTCGGTTTGTTCTGACCCGATTTTCAGACGTGTGCAAGAAATCGCGGATATCGCTCGAGATCGGTGCGCAGTGCCAAGTCACAGGCGCAGCGAAGTTCGCGATACCACAACGCTACGGCGGCCCTTGGCCGGGGCTTGCGAAAACGCTTTCAGATTCATCTCGGGCGCCGTCCGGGGACGGAACTTCGCCGAAACATAGGTACGTTCATTGTACGGCAGCCGGGTCCGGGGCATCTGAGCCGGTCTACAGCCCCGTGAGCTCTAGGTCGGATCTTTCAGGCCAATGGCTGACTATTTGCGATTTCGATCAACTTCTGTTCCACCTGCTCGGAGGTCAGGCCTTCTGATGAATCGAGGTCATCGTCAAGGTCATACTCGACATCGAAGCGGAACAGATCCTGAGACGGCCGAACGCTGGCCCCTCGATTGTTGGGGAACTCGAAGTTCCACCATGCCGCCGATCGTCTTCCGGAATCGGTCATAAAAGATAAAACCTCGCCCAATTTCAACAAGATCCTCACCCCAGTTTCAATCACATGTAACAGAAGGGCTATGAGAGCGTTTGCGTGAACTCGGTGGGCCTGCGCGATCTCGACGGTGGTCTTGAGCCGGTCGGATGTGCAGTCGACGAACCGGTCAGCGAACCCTGAATCAGCGAAGACATTCCGGACCCCCTACGGCTCTGGCTCTCTAGTCGACGGAGTCGTCTCCTCGGAATCCCCTCTCGGCAGCTCTCTGGAGAAGGCCGAGCAGGCGCCTCGACTGCGCCTCTGAGGGCACGCCGGGCTTACGACCGGTTACGAGGTCGAGAATTGAGGCGTCGGTTGGGGAGAGCTGGCGGCTGCTACGGAGGAACTCCTCGACAGCGACCCACTGCGGCGGCTGGATCTCGTACACCTTTACCTGCGCTGAGATCCCGGTGTCTATCTTCTGGATTGATGCCGCGGTGCGCCGGCGATCAGTGGTGACGATCCGGTCGTCGAGCTCGGCGAGAAATGCGGGGGACAAAGAATGCTCGACTTTCTGGACAGCTGTCCAGCAGTCGGGCTTCTTCGCCCACTCGGTCACGTTCTGCACTGGGCGGGCGTCCGCGGTGAGAACACCCTGCACCTCGATGCCGATTGCGAGACACTCATCGATCACTGCTTGGGGCACAGACTGGCTCGCCCAGATCTTCTCGAGGTTGAACTCGCGGCCACGCGCTTGGCGTCCGACCTCGTAGGCGAGCTTCGCGACGGTGTAGGTGACGTAGTTCGCCAGGTACCCCTTCTGGTACCACTCGGCCTTGGCGATGGCCGTGCGGACGTGCTCGAACAGCAGCCCCTTTGCAACAAGGTTTTTCCAGTAGAGCTCGTTGAAAGCATCGGGAGCGGTCTCCCATCTGCTAGCAACCAGATTCGCGAACGCTGCGAAGTTCTTCTGCGCTCCGCTACTGACTTGATGTGGCTGCATCCCCCAGCTGACCTCGTACTTGGCGGCCGTTGTCTTGTCGATCATCTGCGACTTGGGATTCAGCTCGTCGAACTTGCGCTGTTTGGCCGGTGTGAGCTTGTTTCGCTCGTTCTGGTAGCTGCCGCGCGTTCGCTCATAGAACCAGATGGTCTGGTAGTTCACACCAGCCTTCGAAGGGGCAAGTGTTCTGCGCGACAGCTCCTCAAGCCTTACATGGAACGGGCTGTTGGAGAAAAAGTCAGCTTCGCTCACTCTGTTCTGACTGTTCGCGAAGCGCGAAATACGCGGGATCATATCGGCAGCCGCCGCCGGCTCGACGACGACAAGCTTCATCTGGACATAGACATCGTCCATCGGTGCGGTCTTGTTCTCCCTCCGCACATAGAACAGCGAGGCGGTCGTCTGGCCGCCGTTGACGATCTGGAGATCAGTAACGGTCTGGATGCGCCCGTCCTCAGCTTTCACTCCGACCGCTGTCGCGGTGATGCCGTTGTTGTAAGCGAGGAAGTGGGCTGGATCTGACAGGACTGTCGTCCGGATTCCCTTGTTCACCTTTCCCCGGTTGCTCAGATACGACCTGACGTTCCCCTCGAGTAGTCGGCTCCCGTGCTTGTCGTAGAGCTCGGCTAGCATGGTTGCCGGCAGAGCAGCAAGATAGGTACGAGCGTCGTCCGACGAGGCGATCACCTCAAGGGCTGGTAGGCCGCCTGAGACCCATGTCGTCAAATCGATTACAAGTTGGTCGCGGCCAGTCAAGGATGCGGAGACCTGGAAGAACCGCCGAATGTCCCAGATGTGGAAGTCGACGGGCACACCGTTCAGCGACGACGAAGGGAGCACCTTCGATGTGGTGCTGAGCAGTTGATCGCTGAGCAGGTAGAGGCGGTACCGACTGACGTTATTTCCGCGGCGCCGGAGATCTTCGGCGAGCTGATAGACGGGGCTGCTCTCCTCCCTGCCGACCACGAACTCACCACTGACCGCCTCTTCGAGGAATGACTCGAGGCTCCTCAGCGTCGCGGTTGCTTCGGTGTAGTTGAATTTGCCGACGTCGGCACCGCCACCCCAACGCAGCACTGCAAGCGCTACTGAGTTGTCGGCATCGTCGAGGTCGTAGGCGTGGACCGCGAGCTTTCGCCGGCGTTTGCCTTCCCCTTCGAACCAGGCGATGTTCAACTGTTCGATGTCGCCGGCATCGGCCAGCCGGTCGGCGACCTCCGCAAGAAACGCCTCTTTCGTGAAGATGCCTTCGGCGGCACCGCGGACCTGGGCTTGGTTCAGCAGCTCGGCCCGAAAGGCGTAGATCTCCATATGGCCGCCTCCTCTCTCAGAGGTGCTCGGTCGAGACGAGGAACGACGCGACGGCCCTACGGTCGAGGTTGTAGCGGACGCGCTCGACTCCCGCAGGCAGTTCACTGGCTCTGATGGCTGGAAAGGCGGGGACGATCTTGAAAGTTTCCAAGGTCGTAAAGGTGAACCACGTGTCCGCGTAGTACGGCATCTCGATCTCGACCCCGAGCCGCTTGAGGCGCAGGTGTAGGTCAACAGCTGCGGCGCCTGCTGCGCTGAGCGTGTTCTCGGCTCTCTCGACGAGCTGGATGAGGTTCGTTGCTCCGCTGTCGGTCTCGCCGGCTTGCGGTACATGCAGAACGAGCAACTCCATGTCCGGCTGATCGAGTTGTTCAGCCGAGCTGATCCTGATGGAAGGGGCGGATGGCCCGATTGACTTGGTCTCGTGGTAGCCGGAGGCCTCGTACCAGAAGTCCTGTGGCGCCCCCATTGGGCCCAGCCAGCCGGCGAGGGCATCGGCGGGAGTCATGATGGTGGTGAATCGGTTGAGGAGTATCCAGAGCTCACCGACGAGCCCGCGCAGTTCCTCAAGTGAGAGCAGCCCTGGCGGGCGCGCACGTAGGAGTCTCTTCCAAGCGTCCAGGACTTTGGCGACCGTCCTCCAGGCTTCGGTCTCGTTCGGCTCACTCTGCGAGGCGGTAACCAGATGGGACGTCAGTCTGAGGAAGATCTCGGTGAAGCGCAGATCCTGCAGGGCGAGTGACAGAATCCAAGCGCCGTCGGCCTCATGTCTGCTTACCAGCACGAGTTCAGACAGCTCAGGAAGCGGAGGCTTGACCTTCGAGCGGATCTGCAGGAGCGGATGGCCGGAGCTGTTCGCGCCGACGTAGATTTCCAATGGGTGGCTTGCATTCACGAGTACGACGCCAAGCTGGCCCGCCACAAGTCGGGATCGCCAAGCATCGGGGAACGTCGTCTCAGTCATCATCGCCCCCGTCAATGTCTTCAAGATCGTCCACATCGGTCTGCTCGACTACCGAAAGGCGCCATGAGGTGAGCGCCACTGAATTCAACATGTACTTGATCTCGGCTCCCTTCTCGCCGGGCCGTGTTCCTGGGATCGCAACTTTGACGCAGGCAAGGCACTCCGCGCCCGCCTCTAAAGCGGTGGACCAGAGGCCCGCCGCCGTCGCGGTATCTCCCGAACCCCCCGCCGTGAATGTCGGTTCGATCAGGTAGACCAGAATCGCCGGGCCGAGCCCTACAATCGCTCGGTAGACATCGGGCTCTAGGCGGTCCTGTTTCGCCGTGATCCCGAATATGCTGGCGATATCAGTGGAGCCGCCGAGTCGGCTGCTGCTTCCGGAGATTTTGAAGGGTACGTACTCGCTCGTCGCTCCTGGCCGCTTCACCGCCTTGCCCAACTTCACGGCGCGCTTCGGCTTTGGGATCGTCAGGTCATCGCCGATGGTCAGATCGGTGCCGACTCCTTTCGCGATGGCGACCGTCCACTGTTGCATCGACGCGCTCTGTGACTTACGGACGTGGGTCGCAAGAACATTGTCCGCGAACAGCACGTCAGTGATGAACGGGATGTAGTCATCAAGGAAGTCGGCTACGAGGTTCTTGTCGACGCGTCGCCGGACCGGCCAAGTCTCGCCTGCTTCGACCCATCCGCTTCCCGGTTCCGCCGCGGTGACCGCGCCACAGAGGCGGCGCACTGCGGCCATGTTCTTGATGATGATGTCGGGGTTCGAATCGACAGAGGTCGTCTCCACGCGCCGGCCCGCGATGTCCACGGTCCATGGGCGTGCCTCGGCAGCCCCCATCTTGGCAGTTGAGGTGATCTTGAGCGTCTCGGGATGCATGCGGACCATCAAGCCGAAGTCCTCCGGTGTCAGGCCCTGCTTCTTCATCGCGCGTAGCTGCGCCCTCAGCTCGACGACGATGCCGGCGACGTAGCGGAACTGGTCGGCCACGTCGTCGGGCATCCATACGCGACAGAGATCTTCGTAGCCGGGGCGGTAGCCGAACCATCGGGCCATCTGCAGCAGCGTGTCCGAAGCACCGACGCTCCTATGGAAGTAGCTGACTGTAAGACCGTCCAGTGTCAAGCCGCGACTGAGGACGTCGCCGCCGACGGCGATCATCCGCTCGGACTCGAGCTCGGAGATGTCGGCGACCTGCTTGACTCGGTCTGAGTTGATCAGCCGGACGGAGGTGGCATGCACGGCGGACTTGAGCATGGGAACGAGCTCGTCCCATGTCTCGCTGATCGACGGGAACTGGGCGCGGTAGGTTGCGTGCAGCGCGGCGATCTCGGCGTGTCGCTCACCCGGCAGGAGCGAGACGGAATGCAGCTCGATGGCGTCCTTCATCTTCTGGAACTCTGCCTCGACGAGCTTGTGGACCTGGGCCTGCACGTTCTTGAATCGTGAAACGTTCACGAGCATCGCGCGAGCGCTGCTGTCGCCGCGTGCTTCGCGAATCGCGACTGCCACGATAAAGGTGCGAATCGCCTCTACGAGGGAGTCCGGGAGCCCAGAGACCTGCAGTTGAGATTTGTGCTTCACCGGGAAGTAGTCGTCGGCGTCATTCAGTTCGACAAGGCGGGTGGTGTCGACCGCCGCCTCGGTGCCGAAGAAGGCGTGGCTTCCGACGTAGTTGGACGGAGCGTCGATCGTGCGGATGTAGTCGCGTGGGAAGAGATCGTCGCCGATTAACTCCTGTGTGGTCTCATGGTTAATGAACACATTGGCGAACGGTGTCGCGGTGAAGGCTAGGTACGAGGACTTCGTGACCGTCCCGAGTATCTCGCGGATCAGACTGTTGATAACTGTAGGTGTATCGTCCTTCTTCGTATTCACGGAAGCGTAGTCGGATTCGTCGTCTACCAGCAGCATCGGGAGGTCCAATGCCGCACCGATCTGCTGGCCGACAAGCCAGTCCCTGAGGTTCTCGAGCGCGGTCTTGTTCTTCTTCAGTACGAAAACGTAGGGCGTCGATGTGTTGGGGTCGATCGCGATGTTCGTTGCCTGCTGGGAGGTTTTCCTGAAATCGGAGGCCTGAGTCGTCATGCCCTGCGCGGCAACGAAATTGCTCAGCCACGACCCGACCCCGAAAACGGGGTTGATCGCGAGTTGGGCTCCGGTGACGTTGGCTTTCGATGAGTCGCGACCGATGAGGCCCTCGTCAACGCGAAACTGCGTCTGCTTCCGAAGGGCCTCGGTACCCCCAGCCAGAAGGATGATGAGTTTGTAGCCGGCGTCAGCCGCCTTGTTGACGGCGCCGATATACGTAGCGGTCTTGCCGGACTGGACATCGCCGATGACGAGGCCTCGACGCTTCCATGGGCCCGACTCGGTAGGGTCGCCCATGCAGTTGAGGATCTCGTTGGTGGACTCGTCCAACGCTGTCTGCACTGCGGGCGCGAAACCCTTGAGGTTCAGTAGTTGCTTGTACGCAATCCACCGCCGCCACTCGATGTCGGAATGGCGTCCGCCCAGCCAGTCGCGATAGCCCCGTCCCGTAAGCGTCTGACCCGGGTCCATCGTGATCAAAACCCTGGTCTTGACATGGAGGCTGATGCTGTCCCACGCCTCGGACGAAACGTCGTCGTACATCGGGTTAGAACGCCATGCGGCGATCCGCTCGTCCACGGCTGCCGCTGGGATGGGCGGGTTCGGGTACTCGCGCGACAACTGATGCACGATGAAGGAGACGACTTCGTGGTCGCTGAAGTCCTGCATATTTGCCTCCGGCGGTGGTGAGGGGCTAGGCCGCTTCGAGTGCCTTGCGGAGGGCTCCCTGGAACCCCTCGATCTGGCAATAGGGCTCAATGCTGTCGAACATGGTGACGTAGCTGTCCAAGGTCTTGTGCGTTTCCTCGAACATAGGGCGGAGTCTGACGCCGTTCGCGACAGCCGCTGCTAGTGCGTCCGGTACCTCAGCGACCGTTGCATCCGCCGCCAACCGGTTGTAAGCGTCTAGTACAGGGAACGTCTGTTCGATCGCATCGATCAGTACCTCGAACGTTGCGAGGTCCGACGGTTCCAGACCTTGGGCGAACGAGCGGATTACGGGGTGATCCCGATTGAGCTCGTATCGAAACGTGTCGCGATCGACTATGACATCCCAGAGCCTTGCTACCGAATCCTGATCCTTCTGCCTACGTCCCCGGAAGCGTTGAACCCTGGCACTGGGCGAGATGAACTCGGTGGCCAGCATCCGCAGCGCCTCGCGCAGCTCTCGTGGCGGGCTGGCGGACGACTTCTTGATGTCGAGAACCCATAGGTGATCGAGGGCCGTGGGGACGTCGACCCGAACGCGTGCGAGCTTTCCCATCTCGCTCTTCCGGTTGAGTCGGAACCACGTGCCCCAGATGACGAGGCGCCCGGCACGATAGATATAGAAGCCCTGACTGTCTCGGAAGCCTCCCGGGGCGAGTGCGAGTCGTCGGTCCGCAGCACTCAGCTTCCCGACGAACGGAAGAGTGTATGCCGTAACGGGGATGGACATGCCGTCGAGTCGAAGATCCTCCGTGCGTATCTCCGTGGCACGATGTCGAGTCAGGAAGGGGTCGAAGGCCGGGAACTCATTCCCGTTGATCGTCATGGTGATCTGGCGGGCGTCTGTGCCGGTCACGAACCGATGGAACACAAGCGAGCAGTGGTCCCTGACCCTCATGACCGCGGCGTCGAAGTCAGACTGTGCATCGCCCTCAGTGAGGACCAGCTGGTCCATATGCTCCCAGCAGATGAGCGTGCCGTCGGCAACCGCATCAAGTAGTTCGATCCCATACAACGAGCGGGCTTCGTTCGCGACGAGCTCGCGAACCAGCCAACGGCCGGTCTCGATAACGTGGTCGAGGTCCCATTGCAGGAGGGTGACTGCACCATTTTGCTTGGTCGCGACCGTGAGCCGCCGGCACTGCGAAAGGGACGCCGTCTTCAGGCCGAGACCGAACCGGCCGAGGTCTGTGGCACTGCGATGCTCTCGGGGGCTGCGAGCGGCCAGCTTCATGGCGCAGATCGCCGTCTCGCGGTCCATCCCCCTTCCATCGTCGAAGATCGAGACTCGGGCTGACCCCATGGCCGATGTCAGGAGATGGATCGTCTGAGCGTCTGCGGCGATCGAGTTGTCAATTACGTCGGCGACCGCGGTCTCGAACGAGTAGCCGACGGCCCGCATGGACTCCAGCAGGAACGGGTCTGGCGGGACCTCGATGTCATTCATGCGCAAAGCCCTTCCACACCTCGCCCGATCGCTGGCGGACGCTCGTGTCATACGCCCGGCCTTGGACACCTAATCATGAGCGACGGATCATGGCGGGCTGACTGGCCACGTCGCACCCTGTTTTCAGCTGCGAGTCCATCCGAACGATCGATTGCTTGTGCCCAACCGAACGAGACTGATCTTCACTTCGTAGTGCTGATCAACATCGGTCCGAGCCGAGACGGCGGTCTGGGCAGATCGGTGGCTGCTGGAGCACCATGGGTGAATGCAAGCCGAGCATGTCTCCGTTGCTCTAGGCAACACGTCGTCACCCGCAGATGCTGGGACGCGTCGCCCTGTATCTCCTCCGCTGCCGGCGGCGTCGCGTCAGTTGAGGCGAATGCCGCGGGAAGGTACCGGGCCCGAAATGCGGTTACGGCGGGAGCTGCATCGACGCGGACTGCGCTTTCGAGTCAACCTGAGCGGCCTGCCAGGTCGGCCTGACATTGCCTTCACCAAAATCCGGCTCGCGGTCTTCGTGGATGGCTGTTTCTGGCATCTCTGTTCCACGCATGCGACCATGCCGAAGAACAACGCTGACTGGTGGCGCGCCAAGCTGGTACGCAATGTCGAGCGGGATCGCGAGAAAGATCAGCTTCTCGCTGGGCTCGGCTGGGTGACGATGCATGTCTGGGAGCACGAAGATGCTGACGATGCTGCCACCCGTGTCGAGTCCGCGGTTCGTGCCCTACGGGCTGGCGATCCGGCCACGCACGGCTGATATTTCGTGATCTTGGCGGTGCATGTGGCATCCTGGTCCCCACCGACGACGTGGTGGAGGATCAGTGAGCGGGAGAGCGTGGTTCGATGTGTCTCCGTCGGCGGCTCGGCTGACGGGTTCGCTGCGGGATATCGGGTACGACTTTGCTTCGGCGGTTGCTGATGTTGTCGACAACAGCGTCGCTGCGGGTGCGACCCGTGTCGAGATCCTCATCGAGCATGACGGGTCCGACTCGCGGGTGTTCATCACTGATGACGGCGCGGGGATGTCGTCCTCAGGGTTGCTTGAGGCCTTGCGGTTCGGTACACGGCGGCAGTACCGGCGGGGTGATCTTGGAAGGTACGGCCTCGGCCTGAAGACCGCTTCGTTGTCGCAGTGCAGGGTTCTGTCGGTGGTCAGCCGCAGCTCCAAGTCGACGGTCCGTACCTGCGCACGCTCGCTTGATCTCGACCTCATCGATGATTGGGATCAGTGGGTCGTCGTCGATCCCGGGAACCGGGAGCCGGCGGTCCAGCGTGCCCGGCAGTGGCTCGCGGAGGGGACTGGGACGGTCGTCATATGGCAGGTCCTCGACAGGGTCCTTCCTGAGAAGCGGCCGGAGGGTGGTTGGGCGCGCAGGCGTCTCGACACGCTCGCGGGAAAGACCGCCGACCATCTCGGAATGGTGTTCCATCGGTTCATTGACGGTGTGGGCGATCGCCCGCAGGTCGTGATAACCGTGAACGGTCAGAAGGTCCGCGCCTGGGACCCGTTCGCGCAGGATGAATCATCGACGGTGGAGCTGCCCTTGCAGCGCCTCGAGGTCGAGTCGCCGGGATCAACAGGCGTGGTCACACTCCGTCGGTTCGTCCTGCCGGCCCGCGACAGGTTCAGCTGTCCGGCCGAGTTCGAGCGGCTCTCGGGCCCGTTGAACTGGAACCGGCAGCAGGGCCTGTACGTGTACCGGGCGAACAGGCTGGTCCAGTGGGGTGGCTGGGCCGGGATCCGCGGTATCGACGAGCATACGAAGCTTGCCAGGGCATCGGTGGAGTTTGACACCGACCTCGATGCGGCGTTCAACATTAACGTGGCGAAGATGCGGGTGACTCTGCCGGCGCAGTTGCGGCAGTTGATCGAGCCCGCCGTGAACGAACTTTGCGTCCTGGCCGATGACGCCTACCGCAAGACCGCGGGTTCTGCGAGGTCGGCCCCGCCGGAAGACCTAGGTCAGCCGCCGGAGGTGCGCGCCGCAACCCAGGCGGCAGCTACGGCAGGACTGGCGCTGCGGATGGCTGCCATGCAGGTTGATGAGTGGGCTGCCTGGGAGAAGATCGAAGCGTTGCTCCGCGAGGAGTCGCCCGAGGTCGTCAGGCTGCTGGGCCTGACGGAATAGTCCGTCAGTAGAGGGGCGCCGGCCGGCTTTCTCCTTTGACGCATTTCTTGACCAGCGGGCACTCCTCGCAGCGCGGTTCCTTCCCGCACAGTGTGTTGGCCAGTTCGATCAGGCCGAGGTGGGCGTCGCGCGAGCTGGCGTCCATGCCGATCATGCGGGCGATCTCGAGGCGACCGTCCGTGAGCCGGTTCTTGAGATCCACCGGCCGGCCGCTGAACCGCGCGGCGACCCGCAGGACGCCTTTCGTGACCAGCACCGGCTCCTCTGATTCGTCGCCCTTGTCCGACGGAGCCACGAGGATGGCGAGGTCGGCCAGTGATTCGTTGAGCCCCTGCACGTTCCGCAGGGCGTCGTCGTCTTGGAGTAACCGGGGGTCGTCGGCGAGCACGCGGGCGAGTGCGATGACGGTGTCGGCGCGCGCCTCGCGGCCGGTGATGCGGCCGATAAATCTCAGATTGTCTTCGCGGACGAGTGACTCCTGGGGTTCACGCCAGCCTCTGATCGTCCGCCAGACGTGCCGGATGGTCTCCACCGGTGCTCGGTCGAGAAGCAGTTCGGCCTGGATCACCTGCCAGCGGGTTTCCGCCTGGAGCCATGGGAGGCCGTTCACTGCGGCGGCGCGGAACCACCCGGAAAGGCTGTCGGCGACGTCCTGCGTGCGGACATGTGCCGGCTCTGCGGCCTCCAGCGATGCTCGTACGGCTCGTCCGAGGTGCTCGCCCAGGAAGGGCGGGACGGCGTTGCCGATCTGCCGGAACGCTGCGGAGGGCGGTCCGGCGAACCGGAAGTGGTCGGGGAAGGTCTGCAGGCGGGCTGCCTCGCGCACGGTGATGGTGCGGTGCTGCTCGGGGTGGATGTACCAGTAGCCGTCCTTGGCGATGTGCGCCGTGATGGTCCTGGACAGCGCACCCATGTCGAGCCGCTTGTACTTGTCGTCGAAGATGTCGTCGCGGTAGCGCTTCATCTCCTCGGGCAGGTCCGAATACCGGGTATTGGCATCCATCAACTGGAAGGCTTCGAGGTCGTCCTCACGCACCGGCCTGGTGATGTGATCGAAAACTTTGTGCGCGTCCTCCGGAGCAACGCCACGACGCATGATCTTCTGGAACTCACTGTTGGGTGCGTCGTACTCCATCCAGCCGTCTGCACCTCCCACGGGTCGCCATCCACCTTCGACCTCCGGAAGATCGCTGATCGCGTTGCCGACGTTCGGCCGCAGGGGAGACTCGGCGGGCCACGTGAAGGCTGTGCCGTCCTGCAGTGCGACCAGGATGAGCCGTTGCCGGAACTGGGGTACGCCGTAGCGCGCCGTTTCGACCGCTCGCTCCTCGACGGCGTAGCCGAGCGATTCCAGCTCGTGGACCATGGTTCGGAGGATGAACATCTCCTTATCCAGTGCCATGTCGGGAACGTTTTCCATGATCACCGCGGGCGGGCGGGCGAGTCTGATCACCTCGAGGAAGGACTGCCAGAGGTCGCGGCGCACGTCGTAGGCGTCGCGTAGGCCGTGCCGGACCCGGTGCCTGATCTTCGATCGGCCAGCCTTGGAGAAGGGCTGGCAGGGGGGCCCGCCGGCAAGGAGCTCGACGCCGGTCTGCTTGACCAGGTCTGCCACCTGCCGGACCCGGTCCGGGTCACCGAGGTCCCAATCGACGCTCAGCCCGGCGTGATGGTGGCGGTGGGTCTCGACGGCTTCCCGGTAGTGATCGACCGCAAGGACGACCCGGTAGCCCGCCTCCTCCAGGCCGAGGCTCAGACCGCCGGCGCCGCTGAACAGGTCCGCCGCGAGCCGCTCGCCGCGTTTGCGAGCTGCCTTCGCGTACTTGAGGAGCTGTTTCGGATCGTCGCAGGCGTCCGGGTGTTTCGGGAGCTGGACGAACGGACCACGGACAAGCTTGACGCCGTAGTGGCTGGTGCGTCCTGCCTTCGAATCGGGCTCGGGTATGGCAGATTCGTCGACGGTACTCACGGGACATAAGCTACGGGGCAACCCCGGACAGCCCAAGCTCTGTACGGTAACGGACGCCGTGTCCCTCCGCGACGGTGGACGCGCGGATATCGAGGCCCTGAACAGCGTAAGCCGTCGCCGACCATGATATTGGCGTCAGCGCACAAGCCCTTTCGGGGGCCCCCTGGGCCGGATCCGGGCGAACCGAACGAAGGACTCATCCAGCCGAAAAGGTGACTTACGCTTCGAGGGCTCGCGCTGACTACGTGAGCTGCCTCCATGTCAGTCCCTCTCCGTATGCTGAACGTCACCGGTCAGGCTGATCGGTGCTCAGCACCGGGTGTCCCGACGTCGCTCCGGAGAGGATCATGTTCACGTTCAGCACCAACCCCCTGACCACGCGCTGGACGGCACCTTGGAGCGCGGCGCTCAGGAGGGCAGCCGATGCGTGAGTCGCAGCTGGACTTCTACGCTTACACGCTGATCGAGGAAGTGCGGACCTCAACAGAGATCAACGATGCCGGTTCCCAGGATGCATTCGCCACCCTCGTCCTGGAACAGCTGGTCGCGGACGGTCTCACCGAGGACGCGACTGTGGTCCGCTTTAAGGATCACGGCGTGGAGATCAGCGGCTACGGTGTCTCGTCGGACGACACCTACCTCGATCTGTTCATCACCCACTACAGCCCGCGAGCCGACGACGCCCATAAGGTCAATCGGTCGGAGGTCGAAGCTGCGTTCCGCCGGCTCGCGAACTTCCTGACCCGCAGCCTATCGGGTGCCCTGGCGCGGAAAGGGCCGTCCTCTGAGCTGACCGGCATGATCGAACGGGTCGTGGACAGCTACCAGCGGGTCGAACGGGTCCGCTTCCTGTTCATCACCAACGCCCGCAGCGTGCTCCGGGAACCCCTGCCTCCGTTGCAGTACGAGGACCGGGAGATCAGCCTCGACGTCTGGGACCTGCGCAGGCTAGCGAACTGGAACACTTCCGGCAGCCGCGCCGAACCGATCGTGGCCGATTTCCCCCGAGGACTGCCCTGCCTGGGAACACCCACCACGACCGACGACTACTCGGTCCTGCTGGCCATCGTCCCGGGCGAGGATCTGGCGGAACTGTATTCGCGGCACGGCGCACGCCTGCTCGAGCTGAACGTCCGGTCGTTCTTGCAGCTACGCGGCGCGGTCAACGCCGGAATCCAGACAACGCTCGTCAATCATCCCGAACGCTTCCTGGCCTACAACAATGGCATCGCGGCCACCGCATCCGCCGTGGACCTTGACTCCGATGCGTCAGGCCAGCGGGTCATCCGCAGGATCCACGACCTGCAGATCGTCAACGGCGGGCAGACCACAGCGTCGATCCACCACGCGCGCCGAAACAACCCCATCGGCTCCGTACTGGTGCAGATGAAACTCACCGTCGTATCGCCGGACCGGCTCGACGAGATCGTCCCCCAGATCTCCGCGTACTCCAATACCCAGAACAAGGTTACGGCGTCCGACCTCAAGGCCAACGCCGGGTTCCACGTCGACGTCGAGCGCATCATGCGTTCCCTGTGGGCCCCGCCCGGGCCGGTCCACGACAGCGACACCCGATGGTTCTACGAACGGGCCCGGGGGCAGTACGCCAACGCCGTCGCGGCCGAAGTCACCAGGGCGAAGCAGAAGGTCTTCAAGGCGATCAACCCGGCGGACCAGAAGTTCACGAAATCAGATCTGGCCAAGTTTGAGATGTCGTGGCGCATGAAGCCGCACCAGGTGAGCCTGGGCGCTGAGAAGAACTTCACACTGTTCTCAGAGCTGCTCGAGCAGGAGTCGATCACCGTCGACAAGGACTACTGTCGTCATCTGGTCGCCAAGGCAATCCTGTTCCGCCGCACCGACAAGATCGTCGCCAGCCTCAGGTTCGGCGGGTACAAGGCCAACATCGTGGCGTACACCGTTGCGAAACTCGTTCACGTGACCGGCGGACGGCTCGACCTGGAACAGATCTTCAAGACGCAGGCCCTCTCACCGGCGCTGGCCGAAGCGGTCGCCGAACTGGCCCCGCTCGTCCAGAAGGTGATTACGTCGCCGCCGGGGGGCGGCAACGTCGGGGAGTGGGCCAAGAAGGATCAGTGCTGGGATGCGATCCGCGACATCGACTGGACGACCCCTCCAATGCTGGAGACGGAACTGACGGCAGTCGACACCTACGAAGCCGACGTCGACGCCCTGCACCGCACCGAGGTCGGCGACTGGGAGGACCTGGCAGCCTGGGGCGCCGACACCGGCGCGCTGGACAGCAGGCAGCGTTCCACCGTCCGGGACGTGGCGCACGCGCTGTCGCAAGGCAACACACCGGCCGGCCGGCAACTCCGGCAGGCAAACCTGCTGATGGACGTCGCCCGCGGCCGCGGGTTCCGGCCCACCCGCATGTCAAACAGTCCCGTCGACCCCCGCTCAAGGACGCAACGATGACCGTGTGGACACCCGACGTCCCCACCCAGGGCACAGTCGAACTACCACCCGACCCCCGTGCGCTCGACTCGCTCGGGCGAAACCATCAGCTCGATACTGCGCTGGCTGACCTTGTAGACAACTCCATCGACGCCCACGCACGGAACATCCTCATCAGGTTCATCCGCGACAGAGCGCACCTGGTCGGCCTGTATGTCGTCGATGACGGCCACGGCATGACTCCGGACACGATCGACACCGCCATGACGCTCGGCGGCCAGCGTGAGTATGACCCGACCGATCTCGGCCGCTTCGGCGTCGGGCTCAAGGCAGCTTCCTTCAGCCAGGCCGCCAGCCTGACCGTACTGACCCGGGCCGCCGGCCACGAGGCGGCCGGGCGGCGCTGGTTGCACGACGAGAACCGGACCGGCTTCAACTGCGACATCGTCGATACCGCGTTCGCCGTAGCCGAACTGTCCCGGCCCTGGCGGGTCGACACATCCCGTTCCGGCACCGTGATCCGCTGGGACCAGGTCTCCGGCTTCCCGGTGACCGACGACACCCAACAGGTGAAAATCTTCCTGGACCGCACAATCGACGCGGTCCGCGGACACCTCGGTCTCATGTTCCACCGGATACTTGCCGCCGGCCGTACACGAATCATGATCGACGTCGAGGACGTGCAGGCAGGCATCGGGATTCCCACGGAAATTGCCCCAATCGATCCGTTCGGCTATACGACGCCCGCTCCGGGCTGGCCCCGCGTGCTCATCGCTCAAACTAATTTGGGCCGCCTCGACATCACCTGTCACATCTGGCCCCGCAAGTCCAGTACCGAGCAGTACCGCCTGCCGGGCGGTGCCGAGAACCGCCAAGGCCTGTACTTCTACCGCCGCGACCGGCTCCTGCACGCCGGCGGTTGGGAAGGCATCCACGCCCCGGACAAGAAGCTCCAACTCGCCCGGGCCAGCATCGACATCGACGGCGACGTCGCCGGACTGTTCACGATGAACCCGGAGAAGTCGCGGGTCACTGTCGGCGCCGACTTCGCCCGCGCTGTCACAGCGGCACGCGCTGCGGACGGCTCCACCATGGGCGACTACCTGCGCGCTGCCGAGGAAACCTGGACCGTGAGCACCCAGCGCGCAACCGCGCAACGACGCGCCGTCCTGCCCCCCGGCAAAGGGATCAACCCGAAGGTCGCACGCGAGATCACCGACGAGCTCCCGCAGATCAACTCGGACGCCCTGAACATCGTCTGGGGAAAGATCGACAACGACGAGTTCTTCGAGATCGACCGAGCGCACACGACCCTGCGGCTCAACCGGCGTTACCGCGAAGCCATCCTCGGCGGACGGCGCGGCGGTCTCAACGACGCGCCCCTGGTCAAGGCGCTGCTGTTCCTGCTCACCGAGAACGTATTCAGCGGAATGCACCTTGGCGCCCGCGACAAGGACAACATCGTCCTCTGGCAGGGAATACTGACCGCCGCCGCGCGAGCCGAACTGTCCACCTACCCGGGACGCGCATGACTGCGAACGAAAGACACCTCAGCGGCGACAGCTTCGCATCCTTCCTGAACCTCGGCGTGCCGGTAGACCATCCACTCGACGGGACGCCCCGCCTCATCCTGTTCATCGACCCCGACAACGGACGCATAGGTCTACGCGGACCGCTGCGTGCCAAAGATGCACCTGCAGCTACTGGGCTTGAACACCTGAGCATTCAGATCGTCCACCTTGGGGGCGAGCGGATGGTCGAAATCGCCGTCGACAACCCTGCGCTGTTCGCCGACGCCTACCCCGTGCTCTGCGGAGTAGCCGACCGTGCGCAACTCGATGGCATGTCCCTCAGCGAAGCACTGCGAGAGACGCTGCGCCGGCTGGGCCACCTCATCCGGGCGGAAGAGAAGCTCACGCGGGAGGTGGAAACCGGCCTGCTCGGAGAACTGGTGCTGCTGATCGGCCTGGCGACCACCGAACGGCCGGAGGTAGCGCTGCGCTGCTGGCGCAGTGGCGGCGAGGAACACGACTTCGGTCTCCGCCAGCTCGACGTTGAGGTCAAGACCACGACTTCGGAGAGCAGAATCCACCACATCTCCTCCCTGACACAGCTGCAGCAGACCGGTGACCAGCCGTTATGGCTGCTCTCCCTGCAAGTCACGACTGCAGGAGCAGGGGGAACAACCTTGGCCGAGCTCATCCAGCGAGTCCGGGCCCTCCTACCTACGCCGGCGCTGCGGGACGACTTCGACGAATGCGCACACGCGGCGGGCTGGCGCCACCGCTACGCCGACGCTCCCATGCAAAGGTGGCGGCTGCGCACCGAACCATCGTTGTTCGCCGTCACGGCCGGCTTCCCTCGCCTCACCCCGGCGCTGTTGTCGGCAGCCGGAATCGACCTCGGCGTCGTCAAAGACATCCGATACCGGCTCGACCTCAGCAGCCGACCCTTCGACCAGGCACCCGAGGCCCTGCGCGCAGCGGTCGCCGCCGGAAAACAGGAGCTGCCATGAGCGACAGCCTCACCACCGCCTACAGCGCCGTCCTCGACGCCATGAAGCGGACCGGACCGAAAGGTCTTCATACGCTGGCGGTTGTCATCGGCGACGAGAGCTTCGCCGACGGCCGCGCGCTGCTGTCCCATCTCGGTGCCGCCGGCCCTGAAGATCCGCTTCGCCTTCATTTCCACCATGCACTCGCAGGCTGGGACCGCGCCGATACCGACGAATCCTGGGCCGCCGGAACCGCTCACAACACCGCCGAACGTCGCGAGGCCATCCTGACCGCCCTTCAGCTCGACCAGGAATCCCGGGAGCTGTTCGAGGACCGTTTTCCCTACGCTGGCACAGCTGGCCCCACCGTCATCGCCGACGACTGGGAGGAATGGCGGACAGAGGAGAATCGCCACAGCCGCAGCTTCTACTGGGACCACTATGAGAAGTACCTCGTCGGCAAGGGCTGGCATCCGGATGCTGTCGCCGATGTCGACATCGCCACCGAAGAAGTCGTCCGCCGACTGTCCGACCCCACCAGAGCCATGGCTTACCAGGCGAAAGGTCTCGTCGTCGGGTATGTGCAGAGCGGAAAGACAGCCAACTTCACCGGCGTCATCGCCAAGGCCATTGACGCCGGGTACCGCTTGGTCGTGGTGCTCACCGGCACCACCAACATGTTGCGCGCACAAACGCAGCGCCGGCTCGACATGGAACTGCTAGGCCACGAAAACATCGCTCTCGAGATCTCGGCCCATGACACCCGCGTACATGAGTACGCAGACGACCCCGACTGGATCGTGCAGAAATTCGTGCGACACGGAGGCCGGCCATCCGACGCGGGCTACCCCGATATCCGCCGACTCAGCACCCACTCCGGGGACTACCGAAGCCTCCGGCAGGGCTTCTCCGCGCTCGAGTACCACCGGCGGCAGCCCAGCCGGCGGCTCTTCCACCCGGCGAACCTGTTCACCACCGACGCGCGCCTGGTCGTCGCCAAGAAGAACAAGACCGTCCTGGAGAATCTCGTCGCCGACCTGGGTCGCATCATCGAACGCCTCGGCGAAGTGCCGGTACTGATCATCGACGACGAGTCGGACCAGGCGTCAATCAACACGGTGAGCCCCATGAAGTGGGAAACCGACCGCACGAAACGTACTGCCATCAACCAGCTCATCGGCCAGCTGCTCACCATGATGCCGCGAGCCCAGTACGTCGGTTACACGGCAACGCCGTACGCGAACGTGTTCGTCGACCCCGACGACAACGAGGACATCTTCCCGAAAGACTTCCTCGTCGCCCTCGACCGTCCGCTCGGCTATATGGGCGCAGAGGACTTCCACGACTTCGACTTCGACATCCCGCTGGACCAGCGCAACTACGCCGAATCCCAGGAGCGCTGTCACGTCCGCATGCTCAAAGACGAGCCACAGGACGAAGAGCTACAGGACGCCCTCGACATGTACGTGCTGACCGGTGCTGTCAAGCTCCATCGCGAACGACTCGGCCGGGCCAGGTACCGGCACCACACGATGCTCGTGCACGAGGCGATGGGCCGCGAATCGCACCGCGAAGCCGCCGCCACCATCAACCGCATGTGGACCCAGGCCGACTACCGGGGGACCGACGGACTGGCCCGGCTCCGCCGGCTCTACCACTCAGACGTCCTGCCCGTCAGCCAGGCGATCGCCTCCGAGCTACCCACGCCCACGAACTTCGAAGACCTCGCCCAGGACATCGGCGAAGCCATCAACCGGATCAGCCCGCCCGGACGTGACTCCAGTCCCGTCATCGTGGTCAACAGCGACAAAGAGCTCGAGGGCGCGCAGGAAAGCCTCGACTTCGATCGACGCCCGGTCTGGCGCATCCTCGTCGGCGGCAACAAACTCGCCCGCGGCTTTACTGTCGAAGGGCTCACGGTGACCTACTACCGCCGAGCCACGGCCCAGACCGACACCCTCATGCAGATGGGTCGATGGTTCGGATTCAGGCCCAAGTACCGCGACCTCGTACGGCTCTACACCACCTCCGAACTTCATGGGCTGTTCGCCGCAGCCAGCAAGGACGAGGAGTACCTACGTGCCGAGCTGCGCCGCTATGCCAAACCGGTCGACGGCGTCTCCCAGATCACTCCCAGACAGATCCCGCCGCTCATCGCGCAACACCGTCCCGACCTTCGGCCGACCAGCCGGAACAAGATGTGGAACGCCCGCCTCGTCGAGCGGAGTTCACCGGGCGAACCCATGGAGCCCGTGGCCTACCCGTATCCCGGCACCGCCGCGCAGCGCAGAGACATTCTGAGCAACAACCGGGCTTGGGAGCCGATCCTGGCCGCGGCCGCCGACAAGGCCGTCAACTTCAGGACCGTCCGAGCCGTCAGAGTCGACGGGAAATCCATCATCCGAGCAGCGAGCACCTTCTACGAAGCCAACGTCGCAGAGGTAGACCATCAGTCGATGCTCAAGGTGCTGGAAAGCCTCAGCTGGAGCAGCCCCGACACGTTCAAACCCGAACTCGCCTGGCTTCAGGGCCTCCGTCCCGATCAGCTGAACCGCTGGGTCGTCATCTTCCCTCACCAAAGCTCCGGAACTAACACCACACAGAAGATCCTCGGCCACGGGCCATTCACGATCTTCCAGCGTGCATGGACGCAAACACAGGGATCCATCCGCGTCGTAAGCGAGGTTCGCCACCGAAACGCTGCCAACCGGATTGCGGGACTGAGAAGCACTGTGGAGGATGGCGAAGCAGACCGACTGCACCGCCCAGCAACCGGCTCATTGGTCGTCTACCCGTCGGTCGAGAAGAAGGAAGCCCCCACCGGCAAACTTTCAGACGTCATCCCCGACGACCGGATCACCATCGGCTTCCATCTTGTGACACCAATGAGCACCATGCCGCTGAACGGCAAGCTGATCAAATGGCAGGCCAGAAACAGCAGCAACCCCAATGCGGTCGTGGTGGAGGCCAGGCCCTGAAGATGGGACTCAACTTTTTGTAGTGTCCGGACCGATTGACTTTGACGCTGCGGGGTTCTTTCCGACCTTCAGCTCTGGAAGATCTTGACCCTGTGCCTGCGTACACAGGGTGCAACTTGGAGGAGGCAGGCAACGTGACTGTCCATAGACTTGTCGCGGCAACGCGTCGTGCGGATCGGCCGGCCCGATGACTGGCGGCCAGATCGCCGGTAGCCCTGATGATGTACTGAGCCTGTGCCGAGCGCTCTATGACGCGAATGGCATGCTCGGGCTCGATGCAAGCGGCGAGGCTGAACTACTTCGGCAGGTTCAGCTTGCCGAGACAGCCGCCGCGTTCGATCCTGCCGACCAGGAAGCGATGGCTTCAGCGCTACGCGCGATTCGGTACCAGCTCGTCGAGGTAGCGGACGGTCCCATTTCTGCGTTCATGGCTGACGACGCAGCCCGCATAATCGGCGACGGTATCGGTCGCCTCTTCTCATAGGCGTCCCTCAGCGTGCCCCCTGCGAACCACTAGTTGCCGACCGGCGAATTTGGGAGGAGTTAGCGAGACAGTCCGTGGCTTCGGTCGCGAGTTCGAACACCACGTCGCCTGTTCCGACCCCCAAAGTCTTCCCGACACCAGCCCGCTGTGATGAGCGGGGAGCCGCTGCCAGCTGCGCTGTTCAGCTCGACGGCCGGCATGATGAATTAGCACAGCACCATAAGCGGCATTACGCGCGGCTAGGCACCGTCGTATGTCAAGTTCATGAGACTGGTTCACGGCTTCCATGTGTCACAGGAGTAGGTGGCGTTGGTGCTGAGTAGGACTACGTGGATTGCCGCGGCATTCCTGCCGGTTCTGGTCCGTTGGGTGAGGTCCCGGTAGCGGGGGTAGTCGGGCAGGACCATCAGCGATTCGTGGCCGGGGTGGCTGTCGAGCAGCATGATGGCTTTGAACAGGGCCTGACTGAACCAATGGCCGGCTTGGGTGCTCGGTTGGTCCGCTTGGTCTCTGTGGCTCGGCGAGGGTCCGCGTAGCCGGCTGACGGCCAACCCTTCACCTCGGCGCCGAGGTGCCGGCCGTTCCCGCGGGGCTAGGACGTCGACGCCGGGCGCCTTTGTCGCTGTGTCGGCCATGGCCGTCACCAGCCAGTCGTGTTGGTGCAGCACCTGCGCGAACGCTGTTTGTACGGCGCCCTCCCAGGGCCAGCTTTGATCTGGGTTTCCTGATGACGGCGCCGGCGGTCGGGTGTCGATCGTTCTAGGTGATGGTGCGGTCCGGCCGGTGATGTCGAAGCCGAGGGCTCGGAGGTGGCGGATGGCGGTGTGGCTGGTGAAGTGAGCACGGTCGAGGCGCAGTGCCAGCTCGAACGCCTGCTTGACGGGGAAGGTCACGTTCTCGATGCGGACGCCGTGTGCTTGGACAGGCTCTGGCGTGACTCCACGGGCCCGTTCGGCCACGGTTGGCGCGTCGAGTTCGTGCGTCACACCGTTGAGGATGAAGCGCACTGTGACCTCCCGAGTGTCTGCTTTCTCCGGCTCGTCGTGGAGGACGGGACGTGTGTCGGTGGCCGGTTGGCCTGGTAGTCGGCGCTGGTACCCTTCGAGCACGGCCTAGTAGCTCAGGGGATAGAGCACCGCTCTCCTAAAGCGGGTGTCGCGCGTTCGAATCGCGCCTGGGCCACCATCGTCACACCTCCGCCATGTCGGCCCGAGGCCTCCGGGCTCTGAGCCGGCCGTGCCGAGCGACCGAAGCTTTCGGCGTCTTCGCCATTCTGCAATGGCATGGCCGGAACGCCTTGACCTTGGCGGGGCGTCCACGGCTCAATCGTGGGCATGTCCGTCCCGAGCCGATCGCGTGTGGTGCCTGGGGTGCTGTCCGGTGGCTGACCGATCGATCTACAAACACTGCACCTGCCGCGATCCGCGGACCCGCCGACTCGTCGGGATGACCTGTCCACTGTTGCGACGCGGCAACCGGGCGTGGAGCTCCAGTCATGGATCGTGGGCGTATCGGCTGGAGCTGCCGCCCACCGCGGAAGGTCGTCGACGGCAGCTACGCCGCGCCGGCTTCACCGATCACGAGGCGTGCCGCCGCGAGGTCGAGCACGTTCGGGAAGCGCTCACGCTCGCCGGTCGCGACCGCATCCACCGCACGCAGGTGGGTGACCTGCTGCAGCGGCAAGTCAGCAATAGGCTGCCCATGCCCGACCTCGACGAACTGCGTCATCGGCTCCGGACCGGCAGCCCACTGCTCGGCGTGCCTACCGTCGCGGAATGGCTCACCGCCTGGCTAGCCAAGATCAAGGTTGATGAGTCGACGCTGCGATCATACGAGTCGCAGGTCCGCACCCATCTCATCCCGCACCTGGGCGACATCGTCCTCGACCGGCTCCGCCCGCACCACATCGAAGACCTCTTTGACCGGATCGAGGCCCGCAACACCACCATCTGTGAGGCGCAGGCCAGCAATGATCCGGCGGTCCGGGCGAGCGTCCGCGGTTTGAAGGTCACCGGGCCGGCTACCGTCGCTCGGGCCCGCGGCACCCTACGCAAGGCGTTCAACGACGCGCTCGCCCGCGAGATCATCACCGGCACGGCGAACCCGGCCAGCCTGATCAAGACCGCCAATCCCAGACCGAGACCGGTGGTGTGGGAGCCCGAGCGCATCGCCCGCTGGAAGACGACGGGGCATGTTCCGTCGCCGGTGATGGTGTGGCCGCCGGCGCTGGCACGCGAGTTCCTCGACTTCGCCGCTGAACACTCCCCGGACTTGCATCCGATGCTGCACTTCATGACGTACCGCGGTCCGCGCCGCGGTGAGGCGTGTGGGCTGCTCGACGCCGAAGTCCGCCTCGGTCAGCATGAGGTATCAATCGTGAACCAGCTCGCCCGCTACGGCGGCCGGCTTCGGCAGAAGCCACCCAAGAGCGAGTCCGGCAACCGTGATCTCATCCTCGACGCAGACACCGTCGCCGTGCTCAAGGCCTACCGGGCACGCCGCATTGCCTGGCAACTCAAGGCCGGCAGCACCTGGCCCGACACCGGCTTGTTCTTCGTCCGCCGCAACGGTAAACCGTGGAACCCCGGCACCGTGTCACAAGCCTTCCGGCGCCTGGTGGCCCGGGCCGGACTACCCCCAGTTCGGCTGCACGACCTACGGCACGTCGCCGCGACCGTCGCCCTCGCCGCCGGCGTCGACATCAAAGTCGTCTCCGAACAACTCGGCCACTCCACCACCACCCTCACCCGCGACACCTACCAAAGCGTCGTCAAGGACGTGCACCACGAGGCGGCAGCGGCGGTGGCTGACGTCTTCAGAACGAACTATGGACGGAAAGCTTGACTTTCGAAGTTCAATGACGAGATATCTATCCATGAACGCTCCGTCGCAGCTTCCGCTGGCTCCGGAGGAGCCAGTCTCCATGCCGGCACGCTTAGACTGTGTGTACAAAGGGGTGTGGGGATAGCCAGTACGCTGAAGGCGTGGGTGAGTTCCCGGATGGCACTGAAGTTCGGTGGCACGAGCCTGAATCTCGGCCGCCGCCGGGCTATCTCTCGTACAGCGAACGAAAGCCGTATGTCGTTGCCGATACGCTGACCACGCTGAGCGGACCGACGCGAGGCGTGGTGACATTGCCAAGCCACCTCGACTGGTCAGGCGACGCCGTATACGACCTGAGCCGACCGGGGTGCCTGGCCAGCATGTATAGGGTGGTGCTGAACGAGGCCGCCACCGTCGAAGATCTGCGCGCCTGGCTTTCCGGCGACTTGCTCGTTCGGCTCTGGCCCACCCTTTGGCTGCCGCGGCAACTCCGACGCCGCTGGGAGGAACGCTTCCCAGAACTCGCAGCCACCCGCACGGACGCTGCGTAATTAGCGGATCAGCTTCACGACGGCTTGCCGCAACGGGCTTGCGGAGCATGCGCCCGAGCCGTATGCGGACCCGGTGACGCTGACTCTGCAATTACAGATGACCGGTCAGCATTCGGTCGGTGCACTCGCCTCCGAGGCCCTGGAGGTGATCGGCACCCCGGCCAAGCGCGACCGGCTCCACGAGTGCTCCGGCGATCACTGCGAGCTGGTGTTCGTGGACACCTCTCGATCGGGCAGTCGAAGCTGGCGCTCGATGGAACGCTGCGGCAACCGCCGCAAGGTCCGCACACCCTGGGGCCGCCTCGCCGGCACCGCCGCGGCGCCGGCCTCGCCGGTATTCTTCATGGATCGATAACACCGCTTATGTCGGCCGCGTAGATCTTGGTCGCGTGCCGACCAATTGGTCCGGGCTGCTCGCCGCCGAGCGATCGAGCCCCCGGTCAACTGCAACTTGTTGGCGACCAGTCGAACAGCGTCTAGCCGGCGGCCAGCGCGATGTCGGCCGCGAGGTCGCCGAGCAGCATGGCCCTGCGCCGCTCGATCCGCCCCTTCGGCGGGCCGCTCAGCTCATGAGCAGGTTTCTTTCTGGCACCGAGGCGGATCGCGTATGAGTCCCAAATCGCTCAACCGTGCCTAGCTGGCAAGGGTGACGCCAAAGACAAGCCGCGCTAGTACAAAGATCGGACGTGCCTCGTACTCGACGAAACGGCTGTTGTTATCTATAGCTGGGTATACATTGACGGTCTTTCGTCCTGAGTGGAGTTGTTCAGATGCCAACGATGCTTTACTACCCGTTCGCCTCCGCTCCGGAGAGCGTCATCCAGCGAGCGATACTGTACTGGGATAGCCTACGCACCGTGGTCGCACCCAACTGGCAGCGCCGACTGAGCCGTCAGATGAGGTCGGTCGTGGACTGGGGATTTTACTCGCCAGTCGAACCGTACGAAGAGTTCGAGGACAGACTGACCGCATCCGTCATCGGTCCGGAGCTAGAACATGCAGTCAAGGGAATCGGCGTGACCGAAGCCCGGCTTCCGGACCGGCCACCCGCCCTCGACTCAGATGCGATGCTCTACACCGCAAAGCTAAGTCCAAGCGTAACCGACCTCTTGGTCCAAGAAGGGTACGCGGCTCCACACCCTGACAATCCTTTCCGCCTCTATGGCTCGCCACGGCTGATGCATCTCGTCATCAGCATCATCGCTGCCCGAATTGCAGCCGAGAACAACGCAATCCACGGCAATGAGGGACCCGGCGGCCTACACCCGCATACCGACCTCCAGGCCGCGTTCCGCATGAACGTTGATCCGGTCGCGGGCCGGCGTGTTGCGGACGGGTGGAAGATAGACATCGGGCCGCTACTCCCCGTACCAGGAGAGGGGGTTGACCTCACGGATCTGTGGCACTTCCGGGAGCGCCATGAACCAGCACGCCAAACCATGATGGACGCGCTCACCGAACTCTTGTCGAATCTCGAGAACCGCCACCCTCGAGACGCGTACGCACGCGTCGAGCGTCAACTGGCTGACGCTCGCGAGCAAATCGTCCGCTACGGCCGGGAATCTGGTATTTCTTTGTGGTTGCGCAAAGGAGTGTTAGTTACGGTCGCTGTGGCGGCCGAGTACGCCGGTCAAACTGCAGACATCCCGGGTTTGGGCACGGCCGCGGCGGCTCTTGCAGTTATCAGCGGCCTCGCTGTGAACGTTACCAGCACGTCGGTCAGACAGCCCGGACGACTCGAGCACGATTACCGATACCTGCACCTGACCGAGTCCGAGTTCAGTCGATCGGGATTCGCACCTGGTGATCGATAACTATGTGTATGCAAATCGCCCGCCAGGGAGCGATAACATCGTACATCTTCAGCCTTCACTTGATGTGTTGCGCAATTTCCCGAGCGATCGGCCCCCAGGTATCCCATACATCCTCAATGAGTCTCTGTCCAGGAACAGTCTTGCCGCTGAATCGATAGGGTTCGTATTCCTCGCGCACGTATATCATCTCTCCGTTAACACGAACGATCCCACGCTGCTGAAGTACGTCGACTGCCGCCTTAAAGGTGTCTCCCTTTAGAGACTGACAGCCCTGCAATTTCATCATGAATGCCCCTCGCTCCCCAGCGTGGCCGTGCGTGCGGGTCAGGTTCATGAGCATTTTCAGGAAGCGCACCGCACGGTCACCCGGATCAGCCGTATCCGCAAGCTCCAAAGCCTGGCGAAAGTTGACCCACGGATACCGCAAGGTAGCGGTTTCTAACACTCTCAGCTCGAAGTCTCCCTGGAAAGGTTCCCGGGCAATGACACTCGGGAGATGTATGTCTCCCTCAACTTCAATAACCACCGCATTGTTGGAACCGCCGGCTTCCGATCTTGGCGTCGCGCGATGCGCAAACTCGATAGAGCTGCCCTCGATTACCAACGTCCTACAATGCAGATAAAGGTCAGGCCCCAGCACCGTGGGGGTGTCATGGCCCGGAATCCGCACCTCGCCGAAACTCGTTAACGTTAGATCCTCAAGAGGGCCAAAGAGCCTCAATACGTCCGGCGCCTCCGAGATAAGTGTGAGGTGGGTTTGTGCGGGAGTTCCTGCGCGGAGCAGGCTAATAGCCGCCTGGTACTCACCACCTCCGACCTCGGCCGCCGCGACTGACGCGAGCGCACCGCTAAACTCACCCGCCGTGATTGAGGCGTGAAGTGCTGCGAACTGCCATTCATCGATTACTGGCTCGTCGACGTCTAGGACCACTAGATCAAACAAGAGGCTCGAGTCGTTGCCGACATCGATTAGTCGCTGACCACTGAAGGTGGTGCCGAAGCGTTTAGATGCCGCATAGGCAGTAAAAACGGCGCTAGCCCACGTTGAGTCGTTTCGAAATGGATGGTCATTCAGGAACGGCCGAAGATTCTCGACATAGTCATTCCTCACACTCGGTTCGGTAATATAAGACAGCGTCGGCTCCGGACCACCCTCGAGATCGTGACAAAGCCAATCAATCTGCTCTTCAGGTCCGTACACGAGCGAAGGCTCAAGTCCGAGTTGCTTGGCCAGCGGTGTCATTTTTCCTTGATCCCGAGTTAGGAGATCATCGAGGATGTGCTTTAGTTCATAGAGGTGTCGGTTTCCGCCGTTCGGGACTCCGAAAGTGTTCGAGACCGCGAAGTGATTCTCCTCGCGCAGTAGCACTGCTGCGACAGCGTCGAGCACTGGCGCGTAACCTGCAAAGGTCTCTGCGGCCTGAGTCGGAACGGAACTCACAACGGATCTGAGTACCGCGTCTCTCGCGGCCTGATAGTACGTCCCATCAAGAACCGAGGCGTTCTTCGTTCGGCGCCTAACTACTCCATCGACGTACCGAAGTCGCTCTTCCCTACCGAAATGCGATATTTCGAGCCAAGCGATTGACTCGACGTCATCGGCGAGACTTACCCATACCTCTTCGAGGGTACGCTCACGGCCAAACAGAACAAACCTACACCCTTGACGTGAGACTTCAGCCAATGAATCCAAGAATTCTGTCCATGACGTACCCGAGACTCGAGCGCGCGCCTCATCTAGAGAGTCGATCAGAACCGTCGGGGAGCTCAAGGCGGCGAGAACGGGGATTGGATCGGTGACGTTCAAATAACGACCAAGGGCGAAAAGAAGCGACGTTGCGCTTACGGCTTTGTCGTCCTCTAGCTTCCACAACGGGGCGCCGAGTTGACGCGAGAGTTCCTCAGCCGACCTGCTCTTCCCCGCAGCCCCCCGAGCTGAAACCAA
Organism: Actinoplanes sp. NPDC051633; assembly: GCF_040681735.1. Classification (NCBI taxonomy): domain Bacteria; kingdom Bacillati; phylum Actinomycetota; class Actinomycetes; order Micromonosporales; family Micromonosporaceae; genus Actinoplanes; species Actinoplanes sp. NPDC051633. Next base: position 31,462 of record NZ_JBFAZH010000003.1, read on the forward strand.
GATGACCGAAGACGCTAGGTCGTCAAATCCATCCCGAACCAGCAACTCGGGGTTTACGAATAATTTTTCTTCGTCGAAGATCCGGAAGCTGGTTTGGGGGACACCCGGAAGTCCGCCGGCTCCGTTGAGTGCGGCGACCAACGTAGGGTACGGAATCTGAGTGTCCATAGTTCGATCTCATCGTAAAGCTGCCGCCAATTCAAGCGCGCAACGTCTCGCAAGTCACTGATACGCGCGGACGACCGCCTGCCGGGCTCCGTTTAGGGCAGCCGACCATGCCTGGCGCATGACCGCGAGCGCGCGGGCTCGACCCACGAACGTGGGGTGCCAGGGCGCAACCAATACATCTACACCACCATGACGCCAGCGACCGTTCTACGTCTGGCCGAGGCTGCCGACCGCCTGGCCCGAGCAGTCCACGCGCAGTGGGCGGCCGAGGAGGGACAGCGGCGTTTCCGTGACCCGTTCCCCCTTGCGGTCCGCTGGGCCAACGCGAACGAGCATCTGGTTGACCACTGGCCCAACATCCGCCGCGCTGCGGCCAGCGCCGGTCAAGAACCCCTGGACTTGGGAGGCCAGCTGAATCAGGTTGTCGATGTCTATCGCCGCGTTCCGTCCGGACGGCTTGTTGTCTTAGGTGACGCTGGCTCCGGCAAGACCATTTTGGCCATTCGCTTCGTGCTCGACATGTTGGAGCAGCGTCACAGCGACGGAGCCGTGCCGGTCATCGTCGACCTGGGGGGTTGGGATCAAACCCGACTTTCGGTCGGCAAGTGGATCGTCCGCCAGTTGACTCTCACGTACCCCGGCCTGCCGGCGCCGGCCACCCTCCTCGATTCCGGAATGACACTGCCTGTCCTCGACGGCTTCGACGAGATCGCCGCTGGTTTCCATCCCGCGGCACTCAAGAGCCTGAGCGCCACCAACATGCCGCTGCTTCTGACCAGTCGACCGGAGAATACGCCGCGGCAGTCGATGCCGGTGACGTCCTTACCGCCGCGGCCGCTGTCGTCCTATGTAGCCGACTGTCGACGACCTTGTTGCTTACCTGCCACGCTCGACCCGCAAGACCAACAACTACGGACCGGCCACGACGAAGTGGGACTCAGTCCTGGAGTCGATCAGCAATCCATACGAACCCCCGGGGCGAGCGCGGTCCGAGAGACGCTTTCCACGCCCCTGATGGTCAGCCTGGCCCGAACTGTCTACAGCGACGACCGGACTGCCGATCCCGTCGAACTCCTCGATACCACGCGCTTCACCGCCTCCACCGACGTCGAGGCCTATTTGCTCGACGCCTTCCTCCACACGGCGTACGACCATGGTCCTCGCCGCGAATCTTGCTACTGGTGTCACCGGCACTTGGCCGGCTGTCAATCTGCTGACTAAGGCGGGACAGGCCTTCCCTTCCCGCGAACGTTCGCGGTATACCAGTGGCATTGACGGGTGCCGCACCATCAGCTCCGTCCGGCCGCCTCCCACGGAGGCGACGGCCGCCGGTCCGCTGGCGGCCCACCGCATGATCTCACGGCTTCGCCGTTTCCCGAATCACCGAACAGCGCCAGCATTGCCGGGCCGGCGCCCGCTGCTCATGTACCGCTGCCTCGGGAGGCGCAGATGGCGCACGTCTTCAACCAAGACCTGTCCGAATTATCCCCGTGGATCCTCGCCGAGGTTCAGCACGGCGAGGACCTGGCCACCGGATCAGCCGGTCCCCATGTGCGCCGGGCGCAGGAATGGCTCTCTTTACACGGCCACGGCGTCGTCGTCGACGGCGACTTCGGACCGGCAACCGAGCGGGCTGTGCAGGCGTTCCAGAACGACGCGGGGCTCATCGACAGCGGTCAGGTCGACGAAGCCACCTTCACCACGCTGGTCACACCGATGATCGACGTTCTTCGGCAGGGCTTGAACGCGTCGGTTCCGATAGCCCAGGCGTTACTGGACTACGCCGACGCCCACCTGAGCGCCCAGCCCCGGGAGGTCGGCGGACCCAACAGCGGACCGTGGGTGCGGCTCTATATGAGCGGCCGGGAAGGCGGCCAGTTCGCCTGGTGCGCCGGGTTCGTGACCTTCCTGCTGGACCAGGCGGCGCAATCACTGGAAGTGGACAAGCCGATCGCCGGATCGGTGTCCTGCGACGTCCTGGCCGCTCAGGCGACCCGGGCCGGGACGTTGCTGGACGAGACAGCCGCACCCGGCACGGTGACGCCGGGAAGCATCTTCCTCGTGCGCCGGATCCCGGGCGACTGGACACACACCGGCGTGATCACCGCCGTGGCCGGCGACACGTTCGACACGATCGAGGGCAACACCAACGACGCCGGGCACCGCGAAGGCACCGAGGTGTGCGCCCGCACCCGGGCCTACCCCGGCAAAGACTTCATCCTGCTCTGAACCGCGCCCACCGGCAGACCGGGGCCGCGCCACGATCTGAACCGTCACCTCTATGCGACAGGGAGCAACCATGCCGGACGTCTTCAAGCTGCTGCGAGACCTTCATTTCAAAGCCGTCGGTATCGACCCGAAGACCAACGCGATGCCCACCGGCTATTTCGTGTCCTTCCGTGAGATCGGCCTGCCGATCCGGCCCGACGACTACCGGAACCCGTACTCCCCCGTCGGGATCAAACTGGACAAGCCCGTGCCGGAACAGCCACCGGCCGATCCGGCTACCGCGAAGAAGACCGCCAGCGAGCAGCAAATCGACACCGACGCTCAACTGGCGAACGTCACCGACCAGCAGCGCAGCTACATCAACACGTTCCTGTTGACCGACCGCAAGCTGCGGATGAGCAGCACCTATCAGGCGATGCGCGGCACCGGCCGGATGTCCGACGCCTGGTGGGCGATCATGACGGGGGCCAACGGCATACCGCCTACCGGTGACATCAAACCGGAACTGCGGGCCGCCTATGACGAGGCTCGTGCGATGCTGATGGACGCCGACGGCAATCCAACGCCCAAGTACCAGCGGTACCTGGACTACGAACAGAAACACCGGGCCGCGGTCAAGGCGTACAACCGCGAGTACAGCGCGGCCTTGACTGATCCGCGCAAGCTCGCCGATTTCCCCCGGGTCGGCAAGCCGTTCCAGGATGACGTCAACAGTGCCTTCGATCAGTGGGAGGGTTTCGGCGCCCGATCGCAGATCAGGAGAGCAATCGACACGCTGGCCGCGCAGGGCACTGACCCGGCCATCGCCCTGATCTCGCGGGCGAAGCGCCGCTGGGAGAACAGCCTGCTCACCTTCCCCGGGATCGGCTCGATCCCCTGGACGATCATGAGCCCGTCGTCGTGGTACGAACCCGACGACGACACCGGCTGGTACGACTACACCAGCACCGACTTCCACACGGACGCCCAATATGACAAATCGACCAACTCGGCGTCGATCGAAGGGGGCGCCGGCTGGGGGCTGTGGAAAGTCGGCGGGTCGTTCAAGACCGAAAACTCCAAGACCGATCTGAACGTGCAGACCGACAACCTCGAGGTCAAGATGAAGTACGCGATCGTCGACGTCGACTACGTCGGTATCGACACGTCCGTACTGAGTTTGAAGAACTGGTTCC
>NZ_JBFAZH010000004.1:0-34452 GCF_040681735.1 Actinoplanes sp. NPDC051633
CCGAGATGGTCCGTGGCGCCCCCACTCAGTCCGTCGAGCAACACCCTGGTGAAGGCGCCGTGCCCGCCCGACTCCTTCGACGTCTCCGTGCCGCGGCTGGCCGCCATGATGGTGACGTTCTCGCGCAGCGTGGCATGCGTTAGCCGGAAGCTGTCTGCGACAGCACCGGCCTGTGTGCCTGGAATGCTACCGGTCGCGCCGCTAAAGCAGCAGTCCAGCATAATGGTCACGCTACGAGCAGGCGACTCATTCGCTAGAGTAATGAGGTCGTGCATGGATACGCCGAGACTGAACTCGGTGAAGTCCTCTGTGACGAGCTCTGCGCCCCAAGGCGTCCGAGCACCATGGCCAGCGAAGAAGAACAGAAGATCGTAATCTCGGGCGTTCTCGAACAGCTTGTAGATTGCCCTCCGCAGCACGTCGCGTGTGATGGGATCGGTGTTGTCGCTCGTAATCACGTTGGTCGTCCAGTTGGCGTTCCCGTCGGCGTTCCGCGCAAGCAGCTCGTTGGCGGCGGTGGCATCGGCGACGCATCCGATCAGGCTCCCGCGGGGGTATCTGTCGATGCCAACGAGCAGGGCCCGCTTCATGCGTTCTTCCCTTCCCCCATCATCTGCGTCACGGCAGCACCGATTGCATTCCAATTCCATGCGATCACGCGTTTGCGGGGTAGACCGAAGGGCAACGGGCTGGAGACGCCGGCGCCGTCGACGTAGACGCCGAAGCTCGGAACATCCAGTTCACGCGCCATCGCGATCTCCAACGCGACGCCGCCAGCACTGGCCATATGTCGGCCTGACAGGACGATACACATATTCGTCTGCGAGATTCTCTGCCGGATGATCTCTTGCCACACAGCCTGCGGTAGGTCCACCCTGCTCGACCAGTCGTCGACGGCGAACGGGGTCGGCGAGTCCGTACGGGCTTGACCCACGAACAGGTTCCGCCACCGCTCGTCGTGTTCGAAATCGAAACCGACGAAGGCGCGGGGGTTCGACACTAGACGAGCTCCTTGTTCGAATCATATCGGATTTGTGGATTCAAATTGGGCAGCTTCGAGAAGCCGCGCACCAGGTTATAGCACTAGCATCTTGCCTCGTATACGGTCACGCTCGCGACAGGCGGTGCCCGCCGAACGTCACCGGAAGACACTCTCGCTTGACGGCGAGCTTCGCACTGTGCGGGCCAGCAAGGTGCGAGGTCGGATACTGCGCAAGGCTTCGGCCACCGTCTCGGAGGTCAGCTTCCGCGGCAGGCCAGAGTGGATCAGCTGGACCCACAAGTACGTAAAGGCGGTTGACGGTCTGAGTACGAGTGCGGACCAGGTCGTCGCGATCTTCGGTCACCGCTCGCAGAGCGGCGAGGGCTTCGTCGATCACGGCCATGTTCAGCCCGGTGGCGATCAAGACGGCGATGCCGACGGACAGCGCGTCGGTCCCATCGGTCTGCGGCCGTGACCGATGGACAACAAATGGACCCGCCGGGCGAGCTTCGCGGGCACGTTGACCGCCTAAACACTTCAGCGTCAGCCGATGGTCAGCGCCTAAACCTGCGGCGCCCTCGATCACCCAGCCCTCGTCGGGCCAGCGGCGGGCAGTCAGCTGGGGCTGGACGACGTGGCCGTGCCAGATCTACATACGCCTAGGGGGTCGGCGGCTCGCCATCCAACAGCCTTTCGATCCGGTTCAGTACATCTTCAGTGGGACCGAAGAGATCGCCGTAGGCGGTTGGTTCTTGTAGACCAGGGAATCGACGAAACTCATTAGCCATTGCCTTAATCACAGCCGACAGTACGCCCTTATCAAACTCGATCTCCGGCAACGAAGTATATGCAAGTATCCAGGTCGGCAGCGCCTGTGTTCGGAGCATCCAGTCGAATTGATGGTCGACGTGTTGGGTGAGGATCGGAGTGTCCCCCACACCGATCATTGGCCATTGATCAACACCCTGCCCGGCGGCCTGGAGCACACACAGTTGAGTATCGGTCCATATCCGGAGCATCCCTCGACGAAGCCCCTGGGAATCCGATTCGACCCATCGTCTTTGATCCATGTTGCGACAGTCAAGGACAGCCTTTGCTGGGCCCCAACTACGGGCGAACCATGCCACTACCTGTAAGTCCCACTCCAAGGCGGCGAGCTGATCAGGCCGATCCGGCAGATTTTTGTCGAATAGCCCTTGGCCCGGAAGAAAATGTCCGGCGTCGATTTGCCGTTGCTCATCCGGGTAAGGAGCTGCCAAACGAACAGGACCACCGGCGTCGCTACAGAGCGCCCCGAGGCGAAAGAAAGCGGACCTCACAGCCTTCCATTCCGTCGGCAGCCCAACAAGCTCCCGAGAGCCACCGAAAGCGAGCAAGCGTCCGATCCGGTTCGTCTCAATGACGTTGGAATTGACTACGTTCATGATCCGCAGAGTGGCGACCGCGGCGAGTAGATCGATGACGATGCGAGGCAACTCCGGGACGTCAAGAACCATAGTCTCCGGCGGAAACGGACCCCGAGGTACCGGAGCGTAGGCAAACTTGGCACCATCCTGCAGCGTCGCGACAGCGCTGGCCAGGACGTCGAAGTCGTCAACGGATATGTCACCGACTTTTCTGCCCGGCAGGAAGTCACATTCCATGGCAAGATAGGTGCTCAGCTCGAACTCCCGCCGACACCAAAGGCTATCATGATAATTAGGAGACTCAACTCGGAGGATCATTGGCGTTGGAGCGAAGAGTCGCCAGACCATACCAGTGTTGGTCTCCCAATTAGGCAAAGTGCATGCGTCAATTGCCACCAACGGTGAACCCCAGATGCTCCCGCGCTTGAGCGCTGTTTTCGCATCACCCGAACGATGGCTGATCGCGACTGTCGGACGAGGCCACCACGGCCTAAGCGCAGCGAAGGCGAAACTGTGGAGGTCCTTGGTCCGCACGTCAGACCACTTATGCCCTACTGCAATCTCGAGCCAGGCCAGCACCCGCAGGCCGACCGCCCATCGCCGGATAATGCAGCACGCCACAGGCGAGATGCCGGCCTCATGCCAAGGCGTAGTCGGGCGACCGGCCGGCAGAGTCGCCAATTGCAGCGTGGCGTAGAAGAGTGGCTCCCAACACAAAACTCTCGTCGTTACTCGAAGCACTGAGAGCAAATCGTCGACTTCGAGGTCCTCCAATAGAAGCATCCATGCCTCGCGCGTGTCCGCGGATTCGCCCTGCTGGTTTGCCGTTGGCTGAGGTCCGCCGTCGGTCCAATACGTCGTGTAGATGCTCTCGACGGCAATGACAACCCTGCCTGGCAAGTGCATTGCTGAACTCATCCTCAGCGCAGTGTTGATCCATTCCTGGGCAAGCTGGAAAATAAGACCGGCGTCATCGGTGTCGGAAAGAGCTAGCCCACGCAGACCCGGCCCAATCAACGTGTCGAGCCACGCAACAACGAGACCCCGCTGAAGTTCGGACAGGGACTTGAAATCAGCAATGGAATCCTGATGACTGAACAAGAGTGGCCTTGCGGACGCGAGGACAGAATCCAACGAGTCGCTGGTAGTGACGAAACCGAGATCGATCGCTTCGGCGCCGAGGACAGGAAAACTGTCGAGCTCTCTAGTACAGGCCCATCCCTGCGTCCCACTGATCCCGATGAACCTGAACTGGTTCGCGATCCAATAGTCATGCCCCCAGGTGTCGAGCGTTACGATCTTGGAAGCACTGTCGATCAACCGGGACGGCTCCGCCCACCAGTTCGTCCAGAAGTCAGGCCTGTTTGCCGTAATGGCTCTTCGCAGCCAGGCATGGGCAAGAGGCACGTTCAAATTGGACATAACGACTAGGTTCTACCTTCCGTACGGGACCGCAATGCCGGCGTCCACCCGCGACGTCGTTTCTTGAGCAAGACGGTCGACCTCGTCCGCCCGACGTAGCGGGTTCTCGTTGTCAAACAAAGTTCTGTAGGTTCCACCACCCCATGAAGTAGTCCGCCACATGAAGTGCTGCAAGTAGGCCGCGGGCGCCCGTCGCCGATCGTCGGGTGGGCACGGTTACGCTGGCCACCCGGAGGGGATTGGCTTACTGCACGGCGACGTTGCGGAAGCCGACTGTGCCGCGGGTGGGCGTGTTCCGAGCGGCGAACGCCAGGCCGAGGGTGACGGCGCCGCGGGCGAGTAGCGGTGCGCTGTGGTTGGTGACGGCCGGGTGGCCGTCGATGGTGACGGAGATACCCGTGTCCGGGGTAATGAGGATTTCCAGCGTGTGCCAACGGCCGGCGCTGATCGGGGTGGCTAGTGGGAAGTGGCCGAGTCTGCGGTGGTGGCCGGAGAACAGTTCCAGTGCGATGTAGCCGGTACAAGCTGTTGTCTGGTAGCGGGCTGGTCCAGTGACGTGACTCCAGACCACGGCACAGGTGTCCGTGTTGCTGAGGATGATGTCAGTCCGGATGGACTGCTCTCCTGCCGTTCGCGTGGCAGGGCAGGTGTAGGGCCGCGGCTCGCGTGTGGTGGCCTCGATGGGCCCGTCGAGCGTGCAGCCGGTCCGCGAGCCGGCCCGGCTGGCGCGGTCGTCGTCGGTGCTTTGCCGTTGCTGGCCGGCGTCCGGCCAGTTTTGCTGGGCCGGGCCGGGCGGGCTGATCCGGTCCGTGATTGGGGCCACGGCGAGACCGGCGGCGAGTGCGGCCGCGGCGACCGCGAGCACCGAGGTGCGTGGCAGCCAGTGGGCCGTGTGGAGCTGTGCGTGGCTTTTCAGGGTGTTCGACTTGGCGCGGGCCGCACCGCGCGCAGGAGGTGCCGGCTGTAGGACGGTGCGGCGGACCGCGGCCGCGGCGCGGCGCAGGTCGGGGTGCTGCTCGAGACTGGCGCGGACGCTGGGGTTGCCCGCTGCGCCGGCGCGTAGTAGGGCCTCGAGAAGTTCGTGGGCGCTCGGGCGTCGTGCTGGGTCAGGATCGAGGGCGCGGGAAACCAGTTGGCGCAGTGGTTCCGGTAAAGCTGTCAGGTGCGGTTCCGGCAATGGGATGCCGACAGCGGTGGCCGTCAGCGCCTCGGGCGTGAACGGTGTCCGGCCGGTGGCGGCGAACGCGATCACCGCCCCCCAGGCGAAGATGTCCGCTGCCGGGCCCGTCTGGGTCGTGGCGGTGAAGCGCTCCGGGCCCATGTAGGCGATGGTGCCGAGGATCTGTCCGGGGACGGTGTGCTGGCTGGTGGCATCCACGGCTTTGGCGATGCCGAAGTCGATCACCTTGGGCGTGCCCAAGGCGAACAACACGTTGGCAGGTTTGAGATCGCGGTGCACGACACCGGCATCATGGATGGCCGCCAGGGCGGTGGTGACACCGACCGCGACGCTATGCAGGTCGCCGCCGGATAGCGGTCCTCGGTCGTCGACGATCTCGGCGAGGCTCGGCCCGTCGACATACTCGACCACCAAGTACGGGGTAGACGCGTCGGCGTCGGCGTCAAGCACCGCGGCGGTGCAGAACGGCGGCACCTGCCGTGCCCGCTTGACCTCGCTGCGGAACCGATCACGGAAGATCGTGTCCGATGCCAGCTCCGGCCGGATGACCTTGACCGCAACGTCCCGGCCGGCGGAGTCTCGGCCCAAGTAGACCGCGCCCATGCCGCCCTCCCCTAGTCGCCGGACGATGCGATAGCTGCCAACATGCTGCGGGTCGCTTAAGCGCAGAGGACTCGATGTCACGGGCCCGGCCGCCTATCACTGAGAGTTACCTGAACGGATCGACCTGCACCGTACACATTCGCCGCACGTAGGAAAGCCTCGCGACCGCGTTGATTTTCGATCAACCTCTATGAATGATCTCCGTTGACTGAGAAAGATCAACAATTGCCGGTGGCAAAGACGGCAATCTCCTGGGGGTTCCTGCTGGTCAGAACACATGCGCGTTGGTAATCGACAGTGGACTTTGAAGCTGGCAAGCAAGGTGTGTAACAATTTCATATACGAAGATCCCGCCTCTTGGGCGGCTTGGCCGGCCGCAAACTCTTGCCTATCTTGGCGAATGAAAACATGAGTAGTCTTCGATACTGCATGTAGTTGCCGGGCTTGTCGCCGAGTGTGGCTTTCTCTCAAGCTCCGAGTTGAATACTCGAGCACTCAGACGACGAGCGGCCGCTTCGACAAGCGGACCATCCCCGGTGCGATCGCTCGGCTTGGGTGGCGGCGGCACGTCAGCGCACCCACCGCCGGCGACGGCTGGTCCGGGCGGGCAGCGTCGCAGCGATGAGGGCTGCCATCGTGAGGTACGGCGCGGTGTCGCTGACCGCGTCGCGAAGCGCGCCCCTCCCGCGGAACCGATGCCCTGCCCGGCCGCTCACGCCAGATGGAACAAGCCGAAGGCGAGTCCCTGGGGCAGACCGGCCGCTTCGGCGCCGTCGGACAGCAGCGCGGATGCGGGGGTCATGAGCTTGCCACCCACGGCCGCCGCGAAGATCACCACGACGACGAGCAGCCCGGCCACGGTCGGCAGTGGCAGGACGAAGCAGGCGATCAGGACGCCGGCGAGACCGGCACGCAGCGGCAGGTCTGGCCGGCCATTTCTTCGGGTTCGCCCTGCTCCAACACGATCGCCGCCAGCCACTGCTGGACGAACCCCGTGACACCCGCCGGCACCCGGTCGAGCTTGCCGACCAAATCGACTTAGTGGTCGCGAACGTCCTAGCGACGGTCCGCATGTCCGCCACCCCGGAGGAAATGGTAAACTCGGAGCTGGCAGGCCATCGATTCCGCGAGACATCGACAAAGCGTTGCTCACCAATTTGTCCGATCGTTGCGGCGGAATCGAATTGAGCGGAAAAGTACGGCGCGAGATACGAGCAAGATTCTGGGGGACATGCGGCGAGACGTCCTGAGCCTCAATGTGGGCCGGATTAGTCTCGATGGTCCTGACGATCGAAAGTCAAGGAGCCAAGTTATGCTTTGCCGGCTGACATAAGAGCCGTTATCGACCTCGTGACGTCGACGAGCGACGGCCGGATGAGGCTGGCGGGGTGCCCGTCCAGGGTGCAGCAGGAGCTCTTAGCGTCCGAGAACTCGATGTATGCAGCTCAACGTGTATCCCAAAAGCTCTCTCTCCTGCGCCATCGCCGGTGCATCGCATTCCGCCAGGTCAGAGCAGCGGGAAGGAACGCTAGGAAAGCAAGCCCTAGCCAATCCGTCGTTAGCTGCGCGGCTACGCCTAGTAACGCCCCGCCGAATAGTGCTCGGAGCTGCAGATTCTGTTGGTCGGGCTGGCTCGCTGCGGAGACGGTGACGGCGGGACGGACCACGGTTATCGAGGTGCCTCCTTCTTCTGTTCCCCCACCGCCGGAGATCCCGCAATGCGAGTCCTTCAAAGATATCTGCCGGCCGTCCTGATCAAATGAAGATGAAGAGTCCTTCAAACTCGAGTCGGTGGGAAGCGACCACCAGCCTTCGTCTTTGCACGCCATCTTCGTTGGAAATTTATCAAAGTCAAACCTCGCGCCATTACTTATTAGCGTGATCCGAATTGTGGGAATCGTTAGAATCCGAATTCCACCACTACCCTCGGCCCATCCGGTGGCCGAGCATTTCAAGACCGGTGGCAATGAGACATTGTCTCGCACGGGCGCCGGAACTGATGCCAGGTGCATGAACACCGAATCGGCATCCCACGGCGGCCCAGTACCGTCACGCCCAGTCGGGCCACTAAATATGGTTCCGAAGTCCAAAACTTCGGACGGTGGATGTTTGCTCCGCTCCAGAACTAGTTCTTCATCGGAAAATACGCTGCAATCCCATTGGCGATCCACAGTCGGCGACTGCACCACCCAAATCGCCGACGTACCGAGAAACCTTATACCGATGCTGACTGACTCGCTATCAGCCGATATCTCGATTCGCGACAGCGCCTTGACAACCTCAGGCCACGACTTCAACTGGTCGTTCTCAATCCTGAAGTTCAGAACGCCGGGACTTAGCGACGAGAATACTGGGGGCGATCTCAGCACAGGCGCCAGAACCATACACGAGATCAAGACAATGATGCCGGCCGCGAAGATTCTTGCAGTACTACGGTGCTTGTCCTGCCGACGGTGACGCTTGGACTTCCGGATCGGAACTCGAGACTTCCGGACAGCTGCGCGTTGCAGCCGGACCGCCGATCGCCCACTCCCCATTCGCATCTGTCGACGTACCGGAGGAGTGCCGTCCATACCACCAATATGAACCCTCGAGGTTTAGGTCGACTACCCCGTCGGACACGACCGCCCTCTCGTCGAGCGCGGGCGAGAGTCACTTGCGAGGTCCCGGCTCAACGTTCAGGCCGTCACCTAGACATTGAGGACGCTGGGAGGCTGACCTGCGCTTACGTCCAAGGTCGAGTCCGAACCTAGCAGCTCCCCGTAGGCATCAGAAGCCTCAAAGGAGGGCCTGCATGAACCTAAGCTTTAGTTCGTGAGCAAGGTGATGGGGGCTGAACGGCGCGCGCTACGAGTCGATGCCGAAAGGGGCGATCTGACGAAGACGCCGTACGCTGTACGCCGTTGCTGCCTGCCACTGTTCCCTGGCGCTAGCTGCGCAGTTAAAGGTCAGCTGGCGGCATGAGGCCGTCCAATCGCTGGGCCTGCGGCGGCGCCATCACGTGACCGTCGAGCGCAGGGCGAATGGGGCGGTCGAAGTGCTGGCCTTGACATCGGCCTGGGCCGGTAGCCGCGGGTGGACCGAGGTTGGGCGTCGAGGTCGTGCAAGTGGCAGCGCACCCGAGTCTGCGGAGTGGGCCGTCCACGAAGCGCGTACCGGGTCTGTAAGTAACGCGTGGAGCCGGTTCACGGTCCGAGTGCGGGTGCGGAGCAGGTCGTCGCGGTGTTCGGTCAAGGCGCGCAGCGCGGCGATCGCCTCGTCGATGACCGCGGTGTTTGGTCTGGCGACGGTGTGAGCGACGATGCCGACCTACAGGGCGTCGGCCTCGTCGCTGTTGCGTCCGTGTTCGGTGGACGACACCCGGACCCGGCGTGCCTGGCTTGGTGGGAACGCCAACCACATCGACAGCCTCGCCGGCCAGCCGTGCGGTCAGCGGTGCACCGAGACCTGCCGCCCTTAAACAGCCCAGATCGCCTGCGGCCAGCAATGGGCGAACTGGCGTAGCTGCCGGTATCTGTCGCAGTTGACCTCAACGCGGATCGCGGCAGGAGGTTGCAGGCGGATGTCGACGGCGACGGCGGTTCAAGACGCCTTGTGGGGATCGACCGCGATGATGACCTGCGCAAGTGTGGACATGGTGAGTTCCTCGCTGCACCGGGAAGGGAATTCGGCGGAAGGGCAGACCAACTTCGGGCTCGTCAGACCTCTCTCGAGCCTTTCACGCCGGCGGTCGTGGCCGGGACGCAGGCCGCTTGGCGGCAAGCCCCGTGGGCGGCAGCTGTAACTCGAGCGACCCCAACCACAAACTCGAAGATCATGGCTGCAGACCCCGATCTCCGCCACCATACAAACAAGTTGGAGACCTCTCTCCTCCTGACGGCTTGATACAGAGAGGTGCCGTACTTTGCAGTCTCGGGACTCGGCCCCACCCCGCCGACGTGAAGCTGTCTCCGGTCCCAGCCGACGTAAATGTTGCTATCGACCGCACATGATCCTGCGCTGAAGGAGACCGCTCCTGCTGCAGTTATCAGCAGAAGGTTCCGCTTGAGTGATCGAGGCCGGCCGCGGCCAGGCGACGGACGACAGGGTGTTCGGCATCGCTGACAGCCGCCGGTTTGTGGGGTGTGAAGGCGGAGTCTCCGTCCTGTAGCTTTGTTTGTTCGAGCCATCAGAAGGATGCCACGTATGCCTACGAAGCACTGGATACCACTCACTGGCGAGCTGGTATTGCGGAGTTTGGATGAGAATTCAGGCCAGACATTCCGCGGACTCGAAGCGACGCTTGGCCTGCACATAGGACCCGGGCCGATGGCTTTAATCGGGGCGCTGCTGGACCTTGCCGATGCTGGTCTTGCGGCGGTGGACGGCATGGACAGTCGCGCTACCTTCAAGGCCGTCCGCCGCGACATGTACGAGTACATGGAAGACTCGGCTGCCGTATGGCGGACGACAACTGGGTGGATGAAGATCACCAAGGCGCTGAGCGAGGTGCGCCTTGGTTCTCGGCGCGATGGTGACACGAAACCCTTTTTATGTTATCCGGTCTACGGGCAACCTGGGAAGTACCTCGATCAAACGGACATATTCGTTGTGATGCCTTTCGCCGACGACCTTAAGGCGGTTTACGAGGACCATTTGGTCAAGGTGGCAGTTGAGGAAAACCTTTCCATCAAGCGCGGCGACGACTTCTACACCGGTGGCGCAATAATGTCTGATGTGTGGTCAGCTATTTGCGCCAGCTCCTTGGTCATAGCCGATTGCACCGGGCGGAACGCAAATGTTTTTTATGAGCTAGGCATCGCCCATACAGTAGGGGTGCCAGTCATGATGATTAGCCGCTCATCAAACGATGTGCCATCCGATCTGCGGCATCTTCGTCATTACGTATACGAATTTACGCCGCGTGGAATGGAAAAGCTGGAGCTTGCCGTGCGGCGCGTAATTGCGAACACCTTAATCAATAGGTGAAGGGGAAGCTGAAGGTCGCGATCGCATACTTGGCCGATCGAGGGTTCGACCCGACTGCTTCTGCGTGAACGCGCCTGCTCGGCAAGCAACATCGGCCGCGTCGGATTCAGTGTCGGTATCGCTTGCACCTGCCTGCACTGCGAGAGCTTACCTGTACCCGCGATTACCGAGAGCGTCCAGGCATTAGGCTTATTTGACACATCTCAATGCCGAACCTGCATCGCGAGTCATCTACACGATGCGGGCGTCGGGAAAGCGTTCCGTCACAAAGCTTCGAATGAACGAGTCGCGCGGCAGCCCGTGAATTACCAATCGGCGCCCTTGGAGCACGTCGACGATATTCTCTTCGAACTTGTGTATGTCGCTGAGTGAGAGCAGTTCGGGCGGGTACAGATGTACCTCATCGCATGCCTCTACCTTCTCCCGTGTAGCTTGAATGTCTTTCGCTACTTCAGCAACACGAACGCCGCAAGGATTCGTGATGCCGCCGTCTTTCGTCAGATCAGTTATCCGCCAGACGCTTTCCTCGTTAATGTTGCGATAGTCGAGGACTAGACTGCCCTCAAGATTAGATCGGAACGCATCAAGGGCCGACTTTCCGCCTCTGCCGTCACTTGAGCGCAACTCTGAGATGCCGAACCTCTGACTATCGTACGAGAGTGAGATAGATACTTCGTCGGAAGCCAGGGAGACTTCGGTGCACGCTGTGTGCTGGAAGGCGTTCAAGGCCATCTCGTAGATGAATAAGCGAACCAGTTCGGCTTCCCCGCGCCAAGATCCCTCCAAGCCTATATCGATGACAAAGTCCGCAACTCGACGATGCAGATCCTCAGAAGAGCTCCATACGATCGATCTCTCCGCTGGGACTAGATCGCGCCAAGTGGTTAGAAAATCATTTCTCTCGAGTGCGAGCGCGGCGCCATGCTCTGCCCGCTCCTTCCATGCTTCCAAGATATCCAAGGTGAATCTGACTTCGTCGTCGTCGATCAACTTTGCATGGTCTTGACACAACCAAATCCCGTTATCGATATGCTGACGTTCACCTCGTGTCATGCTGCTGTCGTACCGTGCGCCACCGGGGGATGCGGCAGCGATGTGAGCGGCGACGCCCACGTTGGCGACATCGTTGGGCGACCCAAATGATGGGCCGCTCGTTGGACGGCCACACGACGGGTTCGAGCATCGGTAGCCGACTCGCCGTGCGAGGGCAACCTTGACGCGTTCAGGGAAATCGTCGCGAGTCATGAACGAACGTTACCGCAAGAAACGCCGGGCTAATGCTGACATGGTTCGTGCGCATCCATCTCGGCATTAACGCCAGGCCGTCACTGCCAGGGACAGCGGCAGATCAGTGCGCCGAAAATCACGCACCATTCTACCCTCCTGACTAGACGAAACACACTCCGAGGTTCGCGCCGACAGCATTGTCGGAAGGGCTCGCACGTAGGCGGTGAATCGCTGAGCTTCTTGATGAGCGTGGCGGCTACTGTAGTCCCTTCAGCTACGACAGCGGTGTCATCGTGATGGCAACGCCCGTGTGATCGGAACGCCCATGATGATCGACTACAACGTCAGCGACCACTGGTCCGATGATGATCCGGATTGGCTGAAGTCCTTGGTCTCCTCGCTCGACCGCCATCACGGCCTGAGCAGCGTTCTGCCCCTTACGGTCATCGTCGAGGAGATCACTGAGTGGGTCGACCTGGCCAGCGGCGGCGATGCGTGGAAGAAGTCCGCTAACCGCTCCTCTCTGCGGTCAGACCTCGACCAGTCGGTAAGCACGGTTGGCGCCCATCTCAGCAATCACATCGCAGGGAAGCTGGCTGCATTTCAAACGGCCCTGTCACAGCTCTCGAACAACCAGGCCGTGCTGTCCCAGCCGCCTGGCACTCGCACAGACGCGGTCTGGACAAACCTGCTCTGCTCCGCGGGCGAGCTGCTCAAAGAGTTGGACTCAGACGACGCGGCCCGCGCCAGCTGGGACGATCTGGTCGCTACGGCGCAGGATCGGACTCTGGCGCGGCGCGAGTATCGCCCCATCGCTGAGCTCTTGTTCGAGCAGCTGCAACGGCGGGGGGTCAGCGCGGAGAATACCTTCCGCGATCTCGTGTCGATAGTGGCCTTTGGCCGCGACCCTGGCGAAATCCCCCGCGGGGTGAAGGACATACCCTTCAATCAGCGGCTGGAAAGGGCGCGAACCTTCGTCGGCACAGCTGCCAAGGTGGAACCGATCGTCGTCTGGCTGGGCTACCAGGGGCGGATTCATCTCCACCTGTCCGCTGGGCGCGTGTTCTTCCTCAACGCGCACTGGGCCGTTCCCAACGCGGAGCCTGGCCACCAGGACTTCCCCCACAAGGAAGAGCTGTGGGCGCTGGTCCGGGACGGTCTCATATTCAATGTCGCGAAGATGGTCGACGAGGAGTCTGACGTCGACATCCTGGTGCGCGTCGACCTCGGCAATACGACGGCTGCCGGCGCGGTCTCGCGTGCCGTCGACATCGTGGACACCATCTTGAACGTGTCGATCCACAACGCTGGCGGAATCCGTCCGCGCCTTGCTCAGCACAGCGTCATTCGCTCAGGTAAACCCGGCGCCGTAGGCTTCCTGGCCAATTACCGTGAAACCGGTTTTCCCGACGACCATTACGGTGCGGGGATCACTGCTGACGCGATCGAACAACACGGTCCACGGATCGCCGAGGCACTCGCCCGAGCAGAACTTCCCCGGTTCCTGGCCGCAGCGATTGAAGTGCAGACAACGGCCGATCATCCCTTCAGCCGCGATATGGCAATGCGGCGGCCGTCTGAAGCCGACATCAGCAGTGTGATCCCGCTCTCGGACCGAGTGGTGCAGCACATCGCGGCCTACGCAGCGATGGACCCGAATGCTCTGTTCGCCCAGCTCAGAGAGCACTGGCCGCACATCCGATGGCTCACGGACCTTCAATGCGCAGCGGGGATGTGTCTGCTCGGCGGTGGTCGGCGCGGTGATCTGGTCAACGAGCTCACGCACGAGTGGTTCTCCGGTCGGCCGAAGCGGCCGTGGATCCTCCTTCTTGCTGATCGAGCCGATGACTTCCTGTCGCTGTGCCGTCTCGAGCATGAGAGAGCCTGGATCGCGCGCATGTTCACTAGTGTTAGCGATCACGTCGCCTACAGCGCCCTCATATATGAATACACAGCCGAAGGCAACGTACTCGAAGCGCGCCGCCGTCGCGTGCGCAACGCATTGGTCCACGGAAACCCCGCAAGTTTCGCGGTAGTGCAGTCCGTCCGCGAGTATGCCGAATTCCTCGGCGGCAGTGCCCTCAACCGCGGCCTCAAGTCCTTCGTTGAAGGGACGAGACCCGCCACAGCCCTGGCGACCAGAACGGAGGAGCTCACTGCAATGCAAGGTGGCCAGGATGCCGCAAGCTTCTGGCGTGCTCGGATCGCTGCCCAGGATCATTCCGGCGCGGCGCGCGATACGAAGCTTTGATCGTTCACCTAACGGTTCGCATCACTCTAGCGCCGCGCTGACGCAGATCTTCGATGCGGCAGACGCGCTATTCTCGGCAGTTCTGCTCACCGGCGAGCTACGTGCCTGAGGCCATGTAGGCGGCGAGGATGTAGTTGGGATGCCGGTCCAGGTTCTTGCGGGCACGGTCATACCGCATCGTTGTCCGCGGATCGGCATGTCGGGCTGCGATCCGTACGTCTCGAAGGCTGACGCCCGCATCGAGCATGGTGGTCACGAACGTGTGCCGGAGCATGTGGGGATGCATCCGTGGCATGCGGACCGCCGCGACGTCGGCCAGTGTCCTAAGCCGCCAGGAGGCCGCGTGCCGGTCCATCCGCACGTTGTGGGCGTTACGGAGGATCGGTCCGGCGTTCGCTGCCGTCGACAGCGCGGTCAATCGCGCGGCCCACTGCCGGCGGTAGCGGGATCAGGACGGTCCTGGCGCCCTTGCCACGGACCTTTAATACCCGGTGGCCATGTTCCTCGCCAAGGTCGTCGATGCTTGCGCCGCAGGCTCGAAGATCCGCAGGCCGAGGGGACCGAGCATGGCGATCAGGGCCAAGTCGTTGGTGTTCGGCGACAGTCGCGCTGTGCTGATCAATGCTTCGAACTGCAGGTGTCCCAGTCCGAACGTGGGCGACTCGGCCGGTACAGGTGGCCGGCGTCCGTAGTCGGCCGGTGAATACGGCAGGACCTGGTCGATGACGCAAACCCCGGTAGAAGGCGACGACGATCGACAACCGCCGAGAGACGGTGAAAGGCTGGTAGCAGCGAACGTCCTGCAACCAGCGCACATACCGCTCAACCTCGACCCGCTCCGCGCCCAGCGGGTCGAGGTCCTGACCCGCGCACCAGGTCAGAAAGATCTTGAGGTCAGACCCGGTGTGCAAACGGGACTGGCCGCGGTAGCGGCCCAGATAGGCGGCCATCGCCGCACGTAGGACGCCCTCGTCGGACGTGACAGCGGCTTGGTCAAAAGCAGGTAAGGCAGTCATACTTCACGGTCCATCATCCTTCGAACCAAGGACCAGCGCGCTCGGCGCGGCAGATGAGCATGCGCGGGTGGGACTCCAGCGGCTCGGCTGAGATACGTTCTTCAGGGAAGAATCGAACGGCGACGGTGAACTGTCGCATCCGACGAGGCTAGTGGTGCAACATTGAACGACGCCTGGAGCGTCGATGGTGGTCAAGGTGAGCGTGACGGAGTTTGAGGAAATCTCTTCTGCCCGGGTGTTCGCTGCCCGGCAGGCAGATCGACTGCGTACGCCAATGGTGCAGGAAAGTCAGCTACCGCTGCGAGATCTGACACCTGAGGTCTTCGAGCGGCTGGTGGCGGAGTTCGCGTTTCAGGTCGAGGGTTTACGCAACGCGCACTTCTACGGCAGGCGGGGGCAGAAGCAGTACGGTCTTGACGTCGTGGGCACCACTCGGGATGGAAGGACGGTCGTCTATCAAGCGAAACGCTTTCAGTCGGTCACCATCGACGACGTCCGTGAGGCAGTCGAGGCTTACGCTGGAAAAGCGGATAGCAGCTTGGACCCGTCGACGCGACGGTTCGGAGCCGGTCGGTTCGTCCTGGCTACCTCGGCGCCCATCGAGGAGGACACGGGATTCACTGATGATCTGCTGTCCCTTTGCGCCAAGTACGACGAACGAGGGCTCGCGGTAGACGTCTATGGCGCCGAGCACCTGTCCCGGTCCCTGCGCGACGCGAGCGGCCTGGTGTACGCCATCTTCGGCCCCGATTGGTCGCGGGCCTTCTGCGGCGTCGAACCCCCTCCGCCGGCACCCGGCAGGCCGTCGCCGTACGGACTGCTGGAGGGCCCTTTGGAGGAGCTGGATCTCGCCGAGGTGCCCTCTCGCGCGAGGACAATCGCCGAGCAATATCCGGAGACCGGCGCGCAGCTCCTGACAAGCGTTGCGGGCGAACTGCGCGCCCACGGCTACCGAGGACATGCCGACACCTTCGCCCGCGAAGCCGCGCAGATCCTGCTCGATGCCGGTCTCGCTGCGTCGGCATCCGACGTTTTGTGGGATGTCGCGATGTCACGATTCCTGCTCGGCGCTGGCTCTCCCTCGGATGCGCGTGGCTGGTCGGCGCGCCTGCCCGATGACCCGGTGCGGGCGGCCCGGTGGGCCGCGCTCGACGGACTTGGCGCGTGGTACGGGTGGACGAGCAGCCCGGCCGCCATCCTTCCTGCGCTGGACATCCTGCGAGACGCGGACGATCCGGAATACGCCGTCCTGACGTGCATCTCGATGGAGCAGGCCGTCACCGACGGACTATTCACCGGCGCATTCTCGGCAACCCCGCCGACCGGTGCGTCCACCTCAGAACCCGAAGACAGCAGCGCCAGCCCCAGCCGATTGCTCGATCACGGCCGGCATGCGGTGACGATCAGCCGCGATCGGGTATGGCGGTGCCGCTTGCGCTGCGCCGTCGCCGACGCCAGCCTGGACGGGCTGGAGCGGGCTCCGTCGACCGCTGACGTGGCGTCCCACTACGACAGCATTGTCATCGACGCCGGAGCCGGCCGGATACCGCCGGCGGCCGCGGCACTGGCGTTCGCCCGATGCGCTCGCGCGTACGCCACCGCAGGCGATGTCGAGACATCAGTGGACCAATGGCGCCGGAGCTTCATGGAATCGGTGCGCGCGGAATATGGCGGCGACGCCCGCAGTGCGATCACCAGCCTCGAGCAGACCGCGTTCCTGGCCGGTTTGCCGGACTTCACCGCCCTGTCGAACGTTCTGGCCGGCATTCCGGACCGGCGCAGCTTCCTCGAAGGCTCACACGACAGCTACCTCAGCGCGCTGGAGGATCTCCACGACAGCCGTTTGCCCGCAGCAATCCGGCAGGCGCGGCGCAGCCTTCTCCAGGAGCGTGCCGGTGGTTACATCAGTGGGGAAAGGCTGACCCGAAGGATCCTGTCCGACATTCTCGAAAGGGCAGCGCGGCCGCCGGAAGCCGTCGTCCAGGCCGTGCTCGCCGGAGATCACAAGTTGGCAGTGAAGCAGGCCGGCGAGACCCAGGAATGGATTGACCTCGTGCCAATCGCGCGCGCTGGGCCACCGTGGGCCGCAGCGGCAGCGATCCGTGTACTCGCCGCCCAGCAAGAACTCGTCCCCGATGACCGAATCGCCGAGATCGTCGACCTCCTGCTCGTCCCAGCCGAGTTGGCCTGGCAGACGTGGCATCTGCTAGCCGTGCCACCCGTCGCTGCGTTCGACGCGCTGGCCAGCTTCGCGTTCCGGGTCGACGTCGCTCGGGCAGAACGGTTGCTCGCCCTTGTCGAACCGGGAATGTCCCACGAATCGGCCTACACGAAGCAGGCAGCGCTGATTATTGCTCGTATCGCCGTCCGGTTCCCCGAGCACGAGGACCGCGCGGTCGCGTCGTTCCGTTCCGCCATCACCGCATACACAATCGGCGATGACTTGTGGTCCGTGATCCGGCAGCTCCCGGACCTGCTCGTACCCCTCACCGACGACATCCGCGCCAGTGCGGCACGCGGCAACCATCACGCGGTCCGGACCCTGAGCGAATGGGGTATCGCGACCACGGAGACGCGCCGGACCGCGCGCGAGCACGCGTACCGGTTACTGCGCATCCCGATCGGCCGCGTGTCCAACAGTGTCGGACTCAGCGTTTTCAGGGAGAACACCGCGCAGCTGATGCGGGCGCTCGTCCGAGCCGGCAACGGCGACGACGGTCCGCTGGACATTCAGCTCCCGCCCGGCGATGAGGCCGACGACCGCATGCCCGAGGACGATCGTGCGGCGATCGGCGCACTCGTGGCCGGCGACGTGACCGACCTCGCGACGGCCGTCGTGGACAAGCTCCTTGCCCTGGCAGGCGACCGTCTCGCCTCCGGCCAGAGCCGCGCCGAAGCAGTCCGCGCGGTCGTGGCAATGCGTGACGTCGTTCCTCCAGCCCGGGCGCTGGAGATCGCAAAAGCCTTCCTCCGCCTTTCACGCGAGGTCGGGCGTCACCCGCTCGATGCGCTCGCGTTCACCACAGATCCGCTGGCGTCCGTCCGCACGTCGACGCCACCGGAGACGTTGCAGGCGGCGGCGGCGGACGCCGCCGGACAGCTCTACATCAGAGCGAAAGCGGCCGACCCCGCACTCGGCGACGACCGGATTGCCGCCCAGATCGTCGAAGCCGCCGAGCCATTCCTGCGATCGGACAACGACCGCGAATGCATCGCTGCGGCGTGGGCCATTGGCGATCTTGCAAGCTCGGACGCGTCGCTCGTCAGCCTCGCGTGGCATCGCCTCGCCGACGTACGTGTGCTGGCGATGAACGTGTGGGATCGCAACATCAACCATCCCCTGGCTCTGGTCAGGCAGCTCGCCGCCGATCCATCACCGAAGGTCCGAGCATCGGTCGCGCGCCGGCATGCCGCACTCGCCGCCGCCCCAGAAGGCCAAGCGATCCTCGCCGTGCTCGCAGTGGACCCGCACCACGGCGTGCGGGCGGTCCTCGCCAGGAACCAACTCCCGCCAAAAGACTCGCCGGACTAGGAGCGCGCTCCACGCTACGCCGAGGGCGAGGCGGTTAAGCGTGCTCACAGAGTGCCGCCGGCCGCCCCGATCCGCTCGCCGCGGCGAGGCGCTCGTCGACGAGCTCGACCGAGCCCGTAACTACACGCGCGGCACAAGATCTGCTCGAAGTTCCGGCGCAACGAAAGCGGCCGGTACACAAGCTTGGGCACGGCCTGCGCCACGATCGGCAAAGCCCGGACTGCGCAGGCGAGTCCAATCACTGCGATCGCCAGTGTGGGTGTGGCCGCGAAGGCGATTCCGCTGGCGGGCGACCGCCGCCGCGGCGGGTAGATGCGGGCCAGGACGGCGAGGGCGGTCGCGTACGCGGCGAACACGATGGCCACCGAAAGTTTGAGGAGAAGGAGTGCGGCACGGATCGACATGGACTCTCTGAAGGTCGACGGGCAATGTGGTGCGGCCGCCTCCGTTAGTCGGCGCCGCGCTGCCGTTGACCAGCACGACCGTTGTCCGCCCACGTCAGCAGCGATCCGGCCCGGCGCGCGGCAGATGCGGGATTGACCGCGGTCTGCGAGCCGCGTCCGCGTTTTCCCTTCTCACCATATGACGATCCGTATTCACTCACTTACTTGGCGTCACTCGCACCTTCATGCTGAACGAGGGTCCACGAAAGGGTGAATATGCGAACAAGCGTTCGAAAGTTACCGCCGAAGATCCAATTCTCGACCTACCTCCTGCAGCGGGATGTAAGGACAGCTGCACAGGCTCTGCGAGAGGAGTATCGGCCCAAGGGGGAGAGGAACCACGAGATCCAGTCGGTTCCGTGCAGCGCCGCTGGCGGATCAGCGCGTGCGTTCCTGCGAATCTCGCCGCCCGATGAGCAAACGCCAGGTTGGGCGGAACAGCTTGATTGGCAGATCCACGGGCTTGCCAGCTTACGCAGCCCTTCCGTAGGTCTCCTGGTCATTGTTCCGTGCGGACATCGGCTCATTGCGTTCACATTCGGTCAAGGGCGGCACCTGCTTGACCCCGACGCGTATGAGCCAGGCTTCGGCCTCCGGGCGGGGGCCCGCACTCTGGACCGCGACCACATGCGGCACAGCGAATTACGCAGCATCGACGCCACGGGTCCGCTGCGGACCACCACCTTCCCCATCCATCAGGACGTTGACGCGTTCGGGTTCGATTTCGATGGCGACTGGGTGTGCCGGCTGACTGGCCGAACAGCCGTCGACGATGGCGACGACACCCCATCAACAGTGACGGCGGGAGACAGTTACCGCCTCCCGTGCGTCGCCGACATCGACGTTGCACTGCAGAAAGCGCGGCGACTCGTGGATCTACTCAACATTCCCCTTCAGGACGACGACCCTCTCGCCATCGTCGAGGACATGACGCCGCTGCGCCGCGGTTCCCGCGAGGTTACGCACCTGGAGAACCGACTGGTCGACACGGTCAGCCGAGGAGACCTGACGACCTCGGGGATAGCCCCCGTCGAACCGTTCGATTTTGCCGATATCGACCGGTTCGACCTCCTACTGCCCGGCGGCAAACGATATCCAGTCGCCGACTTCGCCATCGAGGCTGTTCTCGAGCTGTTGACGGGACTTAAAGGGCCGCTGACCACGGCGATGTTGAGCCGAGTTCGACTGGTAGCCGTGTCCACCACCGGAAACGACCAGATCAACGAGCCGCTGCGGCGCTGGATCGTGCACGAAACCACCGATGGCCAAGCAACGTGGCTGCTAACCCTCGGCCGATGGTTCCAGGTGAAGCAAACGCGGATCGACCGGATCGAGAAACAAATCAGACAGATCCCGGTTGATCGTGGCCTCGGTCTAATTCCCTGGCAGCGTTCATGGAGCGAGAAGCATTACAACACCGAAGCAGCGAAGGCGCTGGGAAATGCCGTTTGCATGGATACCAAGCTGGGGCGCTCCGCGCTGGGACGCACATTCGTCGAACACTGCGACATCCTCTTACGGGATCGAACATTCATCCATGTCAAGCGCGCGGACAGCTCACAAAGCCTCAGCCATCTGTTCACTCAGGGCGCCGCCTCGACGCTGCTCCTGGTGGACCGCGACGAAGCTTTCATTCGCGACCTGTGTCGACACCTGGATAAGCTCTCTCCCGGCCATCCAGCCGCCACTAATCCGTGGCCCAGCAAAGTCATCTACGCCATCGCTACACCACCACGACACCAGTTGCCACAGGGGCTATTCACCATCGCCAAGGTCGCCTTGATCAGTCAGTACCGCACCATTCGCCGACTTCAAGTCCCCGTCGCGATCGCACAGGTCGACCTGGTGTAGGCATGCACTGGCTGCCGGACTGTCTCGCTAACGGTGTTCTTGTGTCTCCGGAGAGAAGGTCCGGCGGCCCGGAACCGGTGCAATAGTACAACTCGCCACTTTCGTTCACTGCTCACTATCATCGGCTACTTGTTTGATTGATCTACGACCGCAGCCCGGCCAGGCTTGGTCGAGGTGACCGGTGGAACGCTCTGTCTGCGGCTGTCCACCGTGGTTTGGTGTGACTCTCATCTGGCGTGTGCTCTGCCGGTCACCGCGGCGCGGAGAGGCTCAAGAGGGGTATGCCCAGCTCGAAGTAGCGCTGCCCTCCCGCCGACGTCTTTGTCGGAACCGGGGAGGAAGAACAGTGACGCGAGTCGTCATCGGCGTGGACCCGCACAAGCGGTCCGCGACCATCGAGATCATGAACCACCGCGAGAAGCCCATCGGCCAGGGCCGCTTCAGCACCGACCGCGACGGCTACCGAGCGATGCTCGCGGCCGGCCGCAAACACAACGACCGGATCTGGGCAGTCGAAGGCTGTAGCGGTATCGGCCGGCACGTCGCCCAGCGCCTGGTTGCCGACGGCGAGACCGTCTTGGACGTGCCCGCGAAGCTGTCCGCCCGAGCCCGCGTTTTCGCCACCGGCCAGGGCCGCAAAACTGATCCGGTCGACGCGCACAGCGTCGCCGTGGTCGCCCTGCGCACCGACAACCTGCGGCATGTCACCGTAGACGACACCATGGTCGCGTTGCGGCTGCTCGTCGACCGCCGCGAACTGCTCGGCCGCACCCGAACCGAGACCGTCAGCCGACTGCATCATCTGCTGGTCGAGCTGGTGCCGGGTGGGGCGAAGAAGTTCCTGTCGACTCAGCAGGCTCGCGCGCTGCTCAACACCGTGCGCCCACGTGATGTCGTCGGCAAGACCCGCCGCTGGCTGGCCTCGGAACTCATCCACGAGCTCGCCGTCATTGACAAGAAGATCAAAATCGCCAACGCCGAACTCACCGAGCTGGTGAACACAACCGGCAGCACCCTGCAGGAACTCACCGGCATCGGCCCGACCGGCGCCGCCCGACTGCTCGGTGACATCGGCGACATCGGCCGCTTCACCAGCCGCGCTCACTTCGCGTCTTGGAACGGCACCGCACCCATCGACGCCTCATCCGGCGACCAGAAACGTCACCGGCTATCGCGGGCCGGCAACCGGCGCATCAACCGCGTCCTGCACATCATGGCCGTGGTCCAACTCCGCCGAGACACCGAAGGCCGTCGGTACTACCGGCGCAAACTTGCTGCCGGCAAAACCCCGATGGAAGCCATGCGCGCGCTGAAACGACGCCTGTCCGACATCGTCTACCGGCGCATGGTCGCCGACGCCAAAACCGCCGGGACGGGTCCGGGAGGACACATGGGGGCGACTCTGAAATCCAGCGCGGCCGACCCAAACCCCAAGATCGACACTTCGGAGAAGTCACTTCCCGGACCCGCCGAACCACAGCCTAGAACACCGCTTCTCACCGTCCCTTGACACAGAGGGGTGCCAGATGAGTACGTCGCGTCGCAGGTCTGGCTGCTCCGTGGCTGCTCGGATGTCGGATACCTGGGGCGGATCGCACTGGACACATAGGGACAGCGGCGACTGCCGGCCTCCTCATCATCGGCCGCGATACCTGGACCAGCGACAATCCAGCGGGATTGACTGCGTACGGTGCGGACAGTACCGTACGAATAGACTCTTACGGTTAGAACGGTTCTATCCAGACTTTTAATCCTTAGGTTCGGGGTTCGAGTCCCCGGCGGCCCACTGTACTGATTCCGAGGGCCGAACCCCGGACGCCCCGCGATCTATGGGTTGCGCTGGTTGGACCACCTTTGGCGGCACTGCCGGCTGACATGGGCTCGGTTAGTCAGTACTCGCGAAGGTCAATGACGACTCGCCGAGGATGTCGCGGCCGAGTACCTGTAGATAAACCTCGTCGACGCTGCCGTACGACGCGAGGGTCGGGTCCAAGTCGAGCGCGGCGGCGGCCTCGTGTACCGCTTGTTCGCTCTCACCCTCGATTTCGAGGTAGGTGGTCAGGCCGGGCCAGGTGTCGATGTCGTAGGTGACGCCGTCGAGTTTCCACTCTTCGCGGTAATTCTCCTGATAGCGCTTTGCGGTGTAGCCCATGGCTTCGAGGAGGGCACGGGTGTTCTCGAAGTCGACGACCTCGGTCTCGGCCTCAAGGATGCTGTCGATGGACGACGGACCGTTGTGGGCGACCTGTTTGTAGGTGAGGAAGGTTCGTTCGCCCTGGTTGCGTAGGCGCAGCCATCCACCCCGGGAGTCGATGTCGTCGTTGACGAACACGATCCGACGCATCAGGGTGCGGGCCATGACCTGCCGTCCGCCGCGGGCGCTGAGGCGCGCGGTGATCGTGCTGGGGTCGATGTCCAGGAAACGCGCCTCGTACTCAGGTTTCACAGATCTTCCCTTCGCCGGCGGAAGCCGGGTGTCGTCGTCGGACCGTTCGGCTCTGCTCGATCACGCCGCGGCCGTGCTGGGGTCCGCGGCGGCGTCCGAGGAGATCAGCACGACGTTGCCGTCCGGGTCGTCGATCATTGCCGCGTACGGTCCGGTCGTCCTCGTCGGTGGCATCCTTCCGTGGTAGCCAGCGGATGTGAGCCTGTCCCATTCGGCGTCGACGGCCGCGTCGTCACCGACGAAGAACTCCAGGACCTGCTGGTAGCCGCGCTCCGGGCGGACCCAGCTCGGATCGCTGCTCGCGGCGAAGCCCTCGGCGAGAACAAGGCTGACACCGCTCTCCATTCTGCAGATGGACACCGGCTGATCAGGATGCGGATCACGCAGATCAAGTCCGAGAAGACGGTAGAAGGCGATCGACCGCCGAAGATCACGTACATCGAGCCCGACCATCCCGAGTTGAACACCCACGGTTTGCTCCCTCCATGAGATTGTATGCGTAAGCCTACGATCTACCTGAGCTTACGATCTGTCAAGGCGTGAAAGGCTTAGGGCGTGGAGCGCGCGGATCTCGGAGCCATGGTGGGACGGCTCGGCCGTCGCCTGTTCGCGATGGAGGAGCCGATCCTGGCCGCCCATGAGATCTCGATGTGGGCCTACGTCGTGCTGACCGCACTGAAGGACAGGCCGATGCGTACGCAGGCGGCGCTCGCCGCGGCCATCGGCGCGGACAAGACGCGGCTCATCCCGGTGCTCGACGACCTGCAGCGGCGAGGGCTCATCACGCGGGAGCCGGACCCGGCGGACCGGCGGGTACGCCTGCTGAGCCTGACCTCCGCGGGCGGCAAGCTGCACGCAGCCGTGCAGGGCGACATCCGCGCAGCGGAGGAGACATTACTGCGCCAGGTCGCGGAGGAGGACCGGTCCGCATTCCTGGCCGCGCTCCAGACGCTCGATGAGACGCGATAGCCGGCCTAGCCGGACCGGTGCATCTTCCTGGCGTCCTCGAGCTGAGCCTCCACCGACCGCATCGTCCGTTCGCGCCATGGATTGGGCCCCTGCCAGAAGTGGTCGAACGCCGACATGCGGACGTCGGCGCCGTCGGTGCGTCGTACCCAGATCCCTCGGTCGTTGTGCCGGAAGCCGTCCACTGTCCGCCATGGCACCCGCACCGTGCGGATCCAGTTGACCAGGACCAGGTCCCCTGGGTGGACCTCGACGCGCAGGAACCACAAGCGAACCGCGACGGCAAGGAAGCCGATCGTGGCTATGGTGGCAGACACAGTCGTCCAGCTGACCGGAGTGATCCAGAAGGCCCCACCGATCGAGCCCAGCAGTGAAACGACGGCGTGGAACACTCGTCGCATCATCGGCGCGCGCATCACGATGGGCACGGTTGCGATTGTGGACGCCGAAGGCAACGTTGCAGGCCGGATGCAGACGGAATGGCAGACGGCGGGCGTCGGCTGCTGGTCGGGAAGGCCGCCGAGCGGCAGGTGCTGCTCTACGTGGTCAACGCCCCAGCCGGTGGGCGGTCCGGCACGGTGCTCATCGCCGGCGATGCGCGTCGGCAAGACCGCCCTCGTGAATGGTGTCAGATTTGCGGCTCGCTGATCGAGATGGAGGTCGTGTCGATTCGTGCTTGGCGTTCCGGGACATCGCCGCAGGTGCTGCCGCTCGTGGATCGAACGGGTCCGAACAGGTCGATTCGGTGGGTCCCGGGTGTAGCTGAGCGCGGCAGGTCCATCGACATGAAGACCTGCTGGTAGGCGCTGCCGAGAGTTCGGCCGGCGTAAGCGATGACCTTGTGCCGTACCGGGAGGCCGTCGAAGCGGAGCTCCGCGGCTCCGCACAGGACCGGGTTGCGGTGGCCCAGCACGACGAGGTGCGAGCCCGGTGTTGCCGTTGCGGGGGCGATCAGGCGGACACGCTGCTCGCCGCTTCCCGCTGCGGCCGGCAGCGGTGGGGCGGCAACGTCGCCTCCCTGCAGGGCGTTTGCGACAAGCAGGGCAGCGGCCGCGGCAACAGTGAGAGCGGCGGTTCGCACCGTTCGCCGGATCGGACGTTGACGAAGCTGCTGCAGGATCGGGACGGGTTCGGGTGCCGCCTGGTCGTCGAGATCGATCGTCAGGTCCTGATACGGCGTTGAGCTCAGAAACTGCTGCTGCGACGTGCGATTCGGGAACACCTTCATCCTCCTCCGGAGGCAACGCTGGATGTGATGCCTTCAGGCTGCTGCGGCCCGAGTCGGCGTACATCGGAGGCTGACCCTCAAATTCCTGCTGTGAACCCTCAGAGG
The DNA here is from genome assembly GCF_040681735.1 of Actinoplanes sp. NPDC051633. Lineage (NCBI taxonomy): Bacteria > Bacillati > Actinomycetota > Actinomycetes > Micromonosporales > Micromonosporaceae > Actinoplanes > Actinoplanes sp. NPDC051633. The sequence goes on from NZ_JBFAZH010000004.1 coordinate 25,627, forward strand.
ACGCGGGTCGATCGGCGGCGGTGGGATGCTGACGGATGTGATGGGCGGTGGAATCCGTCGAGCGCTGGTCGGGCGAGCCGACGAGCGGGAGGCACTGCTGGGCCTGGTCCGGGGTGCCGCCGATGGTCATGCCGCGGTGTTGCTGCTGTCCGGGCAGGCCGGTGTCGGTAAGACGGCTCTGGTGCGCGACACGTGCGGACGAGTCCCTGACGACGCCGAGGTGCTGTGGGCAGGCTGCCTGCCGCTGTCGTCGCTGGTGGTGCCGTTTCTGCCGTTGGTTTCGGCCTGGCGGGACCGGGCGGCCGGCCGGGATGAGCCGGCACCGGATTTCGATGCCGGCCTGGTCGGTGTGGAGAGCTGGCTGGACGGCCTCTGCCGACGCCGGCCGGTGCTGCTCGTGGTCGATGATCTGCAGTGGGCGGACCAGAGCACGCTGGACGTGCTGATGTATCTCATCGCCGGGCCGGCGGAGCGCAGGCTGGCCGTGGTGGGCACATTCCGCTCCGATGACAGCGATCTCAGCGTTGCGGTGCGCCGATGGCTGGCCGATGTCCGCCGTCTGCCGCGTGTCGAGGAACTGCTCGTTGGTCCGCTCGACCGTCCGGCCACCGGGCAGCAGTTGGCCGGCTTGCTCGGCCGGCCTCCGCGCGAGTCATTGGTCGACGACGTGTTCGCCCGGACCCGGGGAAACGCCTATCTGACGGCGCTGTTGGCGCGCAGGCTGCCGGCGGATGCGTCGGTGGTGCCGGCCGGTGTCCCCCATGAGCTCCGCGACGCCGTCTCCCGCGCCTGGTACGACTTGTCTCCGCCGGCCCGGGAAGCGACCCGGGTGATCGCCGTGGCCGCCCGGCCGCAGCGCGCCGCCCAGCTCGCGGCCGTACTCGATCCGGGCGGCGACTTGCTCGCCACGCTGCGCGAAGCCGTCGACGGCGGCGTCCTCGCCGCGGGTGCCGACGGCCGGTACTGGTTCGTGCACCCATTGCTGGCCGAAGTCCTCGCGGACGGCATGTTGCCGGAGGAAAGGCAGCACTGGCACACCCTGTTCGCGGCCGCCCTCACCTCGGCACCGGACATGGCCGAGAGCGCGGAGCTGGTGATCGACATCGCCGATCATCACCATCGCGCCGGTGACGTCGTGCGAGCCTTCCGCTGGGCTCTGCGGGGTGCCGTCGCCGCGGAGAAGGCCGGAGGTGCCGCGGAGAGAACACGCCTGCTGCGGCGGGCGTTGGACCTGCACCCGCGGGTCGATGACCCGGAGGTGACCCGCCCGGATCTGCTGCACCGGATCCGGGCCGCCGCCGAGGAGTCCGGCCTGTACGAGGAGGAACTGGCAGCCGTCGACGAACTGCTCTCGGTGATCGACCCCGACCATCAGCCGTTGACCGTCGCCGAACTGCTGGTGCGGCGAATGCATCTGCGCTTCCTGACCGGTACCGAGTTCTTCGCCGTCGAAGGAATGCACGAGGCCGTCCGGCTGGCCGCCACCCAGCCGGGCAGCCCGCAGCATGTGCTGGCCATGGCGGAGCTCGCCGACGCCGAGATCTGGCACGACCTGCCGCCCGGGCCGGCCCGGGCCGTCGAGGCGGCCCGGCTGGCGCGCACCTGCGACTCCGACCGGGCGCTCACCTACGCTCTCGTGGCCGAGGTGATGGCCATCCAGATGGCGGCGGACGAGGACACGTTCCCGGCAGGCCGAGCCCAAGCGGAGGAGGCTCGGCAGGCCGCGATCCGAGCAGGAGACTTCTTCGGCTACGTGCACGCCACACTCTGGTACTGCAATTGTGTGGACTACGTTCACGCCGCACCGGTCCTCGCGCACCTTCGCCGATGTCGCGAGGAGATGGTCGAGCTCGGCGCCCCGCACGCCTACGTCGCCTGGCTGTCGGTCAGCGAAGCGGACGGGTACCTCCTTCGCGGTGATCCGCGAACCTGCCGGGACCGGCTACGAGTGGCGCTGGGCGCCAGCCCGGGACGGCACGCCGATACCTACTCCCGCCTCACGGCGGCGTTGCTGGCCTGCTGGCAGGGCAGAACCGCAGAGGCCAGGGCCCACCTCACCCGCGCCGAGGAACTGTTCGCCGAACAGTCCGGTTTCAGCACCACCGCCTTCGACGCCGTCCGCGCCGAGCTGGCCGTGGCAGCCGGCGACGCGCCGGCCGCCGTCGCCGCGGCCCTCACCGGACTCGGTCAGGACACCACACCGAACTTCGTCGAACGGCTGGTACCGCTCGCCGCTCGAGCGCTGGCCGACGAGATCCAGCGGCGCCACGACGTCGCCGCCGATGCGACTGCGGTCCTCGCGGAGCTCGAGAGCTTGCGTCTCAAGTTCCCCGCTGTGGTGGTCGAACTCGGACCCGGCCTGCTTCTTCGCCGGACCGGGGCGGCCATGCAGGCGTGGTACGACGCTGAGTACGCGCGTGGACGCGGCGATCCCGGCACTGCACAGGCGTGGTCGCGAGTCGCCGAGGCATGCGGCGCGGCGGAGCTGGGCTGGGACGAGGCGTACGCACAGTGGCGCACAGCCGAGGCGGCGATCCCGCACCGGGCGAGTCGAACGCAGGGCACAGCGGCCCTGCGCCGCGCATACCAGCTGGCGGTCGATCTGGAAGCCCAGCCATTACTGGCCAACATCATGGCGCTGGCCAGGTCGGCCCGCGTGCCGGTAGCCCCGGAGCCGATCGACCGGACACCGACACCCGGTCTGCCCGGTCTCACCCCACGGGAACGGGAGATCGTCGCGCTGATCGTCGCCGGCCGCACCTACGCCGAGATCGCCCACAGCCTCGTGATCAGCGAGAAGACGGTCAGCTCCCACATCTCCCACATCCTCGGCAAGACCGGCGCCGCCAACCGCGTCGAACTGGCCGAGCTCGCGCACCGAACCTCGTCCCCGACGGGCGACCACTGACTCGGTCACGTCTTGTCGGGTCGGCCCGCCGATCTCGCACGGGCGGGTCGCGTTGCCGTGTCCGGCACCGCCAGGGCGATCAACAACGCCGACAGCCAGTCCGGGTCGCGCAGCCGGTCGCCGTACAGCTCTCGCAGCCTGGTCATCCGGTAGCGCACCGTCTGCGGGTGCACGAACAGCTCGGCCGCCACGTCTTCGCGTCTGCCCTGGTGCCGCAGCCAGCTGCGCAGCGTCTCGACCAGCTTCGGCGAGCGGCCCGCGGCCGACGACAGCGGCTCCAGCACCTTGGCCCGCAGGTCGGCCAGCGCCTGCGGGTCGGCGGTCAGCACCAGCTCGGCCAGGTGGTCCTCGGTGTCGACGACGTGCTCCAGGGACGACAGGCCGGGGACGCCGAGGGTGCGTACCGCCCGCTCGTACGACGCCTTCACCTGCAGCCAGGGACGTGCCGGGCCGACGACCGCGCTCTGGCCGCGCAGCATGGCGAGGATCGCGGCCCGGGAGCTGCCGTCGGCGTCCGGCACCAGCAGCACCGAGAGGTTCGGCACGGCCGGCCCGGCCTCGCTCAGCCGCAGCGTGCGACGGTCGAGCAGGTCGACCACCGTCCGGGCGGCGTGCTCCGGAACGAGGACGGCGGTCAGCGTGCGCGGGGGCGACCAGTCGGCGCGCCGCGCGGCCGCGACGACCGTGTGGTCGGCCTCGCCGGCCAGCAGCGCCTGGGTGAGCTCCTCCAGGTGGCGGAGCTGGGCCCGGCCGGACGAGGCGAGCTCGTCGGCGTGCCCGGCGACGCTCGCCGCGGAGAGCTCGTCGATGTACGCGAACACCAGCTCGGCGAAGTGCGCCACGGTCGCGGCCGGCTGCCCGGTGCCGACGCTGATCGCGGCCAGCTCGTGCCACGAGACACGGGCGCCGACCCGATATGCCCCCAGCAGCGCGTCGAGGCTGCGGCCGCTGCGGGCTTCGCCGCGGCCCAGCGCGTACGCCGCCTCGAGCGCCGGCGCGAGCGGGGACTGCAGGTCAGGACCGTGCGCGCGGGACACCAGCCCGAGAAAAGTGCCGAGCGCGGTCCGTACCGCCCGCTCGATTTTCGCGCCCAGATCGCCGGCGAACGCCTCGGCATACGCCGGCACTTCGGCCATGATGGCATCGATGGTCTGCGTCGCGACATGCGGCAGTCGCTCCCGTAAGGGAGCGACGACTTCCGGTGACAGCCGGAAAGCCCGGACGTCAGGGAGAGGTTTCGTCACCCCTTCTTGTACCAGGTGAACAAAGATCATGGGGAGATTCACTTCGTCAGGTCAGGACTCTAACCCGATTGCGTAGGACGCTTGTTACGTGGCTGTTATACGCAACCTGCGGACCGGCGCCTGGCGGGTCGTCGAGCTGATCACGACGCCGGTGGTGCCCGCCGACTACCTGGATGTGATCGCTCCGCTGCGCAATGCCCAGGTGCTCCGCGCCAAGATCGACGCGGTGCGCCCGGAGACGGAGAACAGCGTCACCCTGGTGCTGCGGCCGGGCCGCGGCTGGGTACGGCACGAGCCCGGCCAGTACGTCCGCGTCGGCGTGGACGTCGACGGCGTACGCCTCTGGCGCTCGTACTCGATCACCAGCTCGCCCGATCGCCCCGACGGCCGGATCACCATCACCGTCACCACCGTGCAGGACGGCGCGGTCAGCAACCAGCTCGTCCGCCGGGCCCGGCGCGGCCAGATCCTGCATCTCGACCCGCCCACCGGCGAGTTCCTGCTCGGCCCGACCCGCCCGGCGAAGGCCCTGTTCGTCACCGCCGGCAGCGGCATCACCCCGGTGATGGGCATGCTGCGCAGCGCGTTGCACGAGATGTCCGACGTGGTCGTCGTGCACTCGGCGGGCACCCGCGAGGCCGTCGTCTTCGGCGCCGAGCTGCGGGCCCTGGCCGCCGCCGGCCGCATCCGGCTGATCGAGCGGCACACCCGGGTCGACGGCCGGCTCAAGCCGGCCGACCTGGAAGAGCTGGTGCCCGACCTGTTCGACCGGCAGACCTGGGCCTGCGGCCCGAACGCGATGCTCGACGATCTGGAGACGCACTGGGCCGACGGCGACGCCGCCCACCTGCTGCGCACCGAGCGCTTCCGCCCGACGCTGATCAACAGCGGCGGGGGCGGCACGGTCACCTTCACCGAGTCCGGCACCGTCGTCGAGACCGACGGCTCGGAACCGCTGCTCGACTCCGGAGAGGCCGCCGGCGTGCTGATGCCGTCCGGCTGCCGGATGGGCATCTGCTTCAGCTGCGTGCTGCCGCTTCGCGAGGGCGCCGTGCGCGACCTGCGCGACGGCCGGCTCACCGTCGCCGAGCCGGGCGACAACATTCCCGTACAGACCTGCATCTCCGCCGCCGCCGGCCCCTGCAAGATCGAACTTTAAGAGGACCCCGCATGACGACGATCCAGCGCAAGAATTCCAACCCGATCGCCCACCTCACGCCCGAGGACATCGAGCGCATCGGCGTCGAGCTCGACGCCATCCGGGACGAGATCATGGGCAGCCGGGGCGAGAAGGACGCCGCGTACATCCGGCGGACGATCGCCTGGCAGCGCGGGCTGGAGCTCGGCAGCCGCGGGGTGCTGCTGTTCTCCCTCTTCCCGCCGGCGTGGCTGGTCGGCACGGCCGGCCTGTCGATCGCCAAGATCCTCGAGAACATGGAGATCGGCCACAACATCCTGCACGGCCAGTGGGACTGGCTGCGCGATCCGAAGATCCACTCGACGAAGTGGGAGTGGGACCACGCCTCCCCGGCCGAGCAGTGGAAGCACTCGCACAACGAGCTGCACCACACGTATACCAACGTGGTGGGCCGCGACAACGACCTCGGCTACGGCATCATGCGCGTCGACGAGGACCAGCGCTGGCACCCGATGCACCTCGGCCAGCCGTTGTGGAACTTCATCAACGCCTGTTTCTTCGAGTACGGCATCGCCGCGTACGACCTGGAGCTGGGCAAAAACCTGGCTACCGAGGAGCGCCGCAAGGACCCGAAGTTCCGGGCCGCGCTCAAGAAGGTCCGCCGCAAGATCGGCAAGCAGGTGCTCAAGGACTACGTCGTGCACCCGGCCCTGTCCGGCCCGTCGTTCCTGCACACCATCGCGGCCAACGCGACGGCGAACCTGATCCGCAACCTGTGGGCCCACTCGGTCATCATGTGCGGCCACTTCCCGAGCGGCGTCGAGACCTTCGAGAAGACCTCCATCGAGGGCGAGACCCGCGGTGAGTGGTATCTGCGCCAGATGCTCGGCTCGGCCAACATCAGCGGCAGCAAGGCCATGCACATCATGACCGGCAACCTGTCGCACCAGATCGAGCACCACCTGTTCCCGGACATGCCGAGCAACCGGTACAAGGAGATCGCTCCCCGGATCCAGGACCTGTTCCAGCGGTACGGGCTGTCGTACACGAGCGGCCCGCTGCCGAAGCAGGTCGCGTCGGCCTGGTGGAAGGTGATCCGCCTGTCGCTGCCCAACCGCGGGGAGGCGGCCGTCCGGCGTCCCGTGGAGAAGAAGGCACCCGCGGTCTCGACCCGCTGGCGCCCGGTGAACGCCCCGGTGACCGCCCCGGCCCCGGCGGCCCAACCGACGTCTTCCTGATCAGCGCGGCTCCGCGTCGACCTCGACGGCATACGAGGCGATCAAGGTGATCATCCCGTCGGTGAACTCGTAGATGTCGCAGGACGAGACGGCGCTGACGCCATCAGAGCTCTGGTAACGGCCGATGGCGTCGACGGCGACCACCGGTCCGTCACCGGTCGAGACGAACCTCGGCCATGTGGTGACCGTTCCTTCGTTCTCCGTCAGCGTCGACCGGCAGGCCGCGATCACCTCATCGCGGCCGTGCAGGTCGCTGTTGCCCACCAGGCGCCACACGATCTCGGGGGCCAGACGGTCAAAGGTCTCCTGGAATCGGTGCTGGGAAAAGGATTCGGCGATTTCGCGGTTGTTCATCGGTTCCTCGGAGTCGGAGATCAGGTCGTCTTGTGGACGGCGTAGCGCATGACCGCGGCGCCGGCGTCGAAGACTCGTGCGTCGGTCAGCTTCAGTTGCAGATCGGTCCGCAGGTGGTCGAACATGCGGGGTCCGTCGGCGAGGACCGCCGGATGCACCACGACGAGGTACTCGTCGATCACGTCGGGCACGCTCGCCAGGGGACCGAGTGTCCGTGGCCCGAACGAGGCGATGATGTCGGCGCCCGGCTGCTCCTTCAGCTCCCGCAGCACGGCGGCGAGGTCGCCTGAGCGAACCACCCGGCGGGTCGCGGGGTCGTCTGCCAGGGTGTGCGAGAAAACGACCTTGGTCATCCCGGTGAGCAGGCGGGCGAACTCGTCACGGGCCGGGCTCGGCGGCACACCGATGTCCGGCGCGGTTCCGGCGGCGACCTGCTCCCAGTACGGCACCACGAATTCGTACAGCTTGCGGGACATGACCCAGGTGTCAGCCGCGGCGAAGCTCCGGTTGACATACGAGGTTTCCTCATCGCCCCACGGGAAGGGCTCCCAGAACAAGCCGTCGGGACGGCTTATGCGGCCATCCAGCGTGGTCTGCATGTGCACGATCACCTTACGCATCAAATTTCCTCCCGCGAGGATGCTAGGGAGCACATCTCTTGCGACGACAGGAAACGCACCGGCAGAAACCCGGAAGCATGCAGCCCAGGGTGACCGTGCGCGGTTGATCAGCTACACCGGCGTGCGCGGATGAAGGTGCTGTGGTGGGCTGGATGAACGTGCCGGTAGTCAGAGGGCAGTGCGAAGGGACATGTCATCAATGGGTGACAAGGTGGACCGGTTCGGGCAATTGCTTCGCGAGTGTCGCCGGCGTGCGCTGCTCTCTCAGCAACAACTGGCCGAGAGCAGCGGGGTCAGCGACCGGACGATCCGCAATCTCGAGCGCGGCACCGTCGCGGCTCCGCGGGTAACGACCGCGCACATGTTGGCGTCGGCGCTCAGGCTCGAAGGCGAACAACACGAGGCGTTCGTCGAGGCCGCCACCGCGCAACGCGCCGGCCGCAACGGCGAAGAGGCCACGCCGGGGCCGATGCGCGTCGATGCCGAGCTCGAGACGCTGTCGGGAAGCGCCCGTCTGGCCCTGCCCCGAGCGGCGCAGCTTCCGATGGCCGCCTCGGGATTCGCCGGACGGCGGTCCGAGCTGGCCGCACTCGATGCGGCATGGCTGTCGGCGCGTCAGCACGATCGAGGGGCGGTTGCCGCCGTCGTCGGGGGCGCCGGCATCGGCAAGACCACCCTCGCGGTCGAGTGGGCTCATCGCCACAAGGCCGCCTTTCCCGATGGCCAGCTCTTCGTCGACATGCAGGCGTTCAGCGGCGGCGACGGTGGACTCCCGCTGGCCGACGTTCTGTCCAACTGCCTGGAGTCGCTGGGCGTGCCGGCGCATCGCGTCCCGGCATCGCCGCAGATGCGGACCAGCCTGTACCGGACCATCACAGCCGACCTGCGCCTGCTCGTACTCATCGACAACGTCACCAGCGCGGGAGACATCCGCGCGCTGATCCCCTCCTCACCCACGGCCATGACGATCGTCACGGGCAGGCAGGACCTGGAAGGGCTGACGATCAGGGAAGGCGGCGCGCCCATCGTTGTCGACGTGATGGCGACGGACGACGCCCTGGACCTGCTCGGCAAACGGCTGGCGGGCCGGTCGCCGGCCCTGCCCCTCGACGCACTGCACGCCGTCGCCCAGGCCTGCGGCCGCCTTCCGCTGGCGTTGGCGATCGCCGGTGCGCGCCTGGCCGGCACTCGATCAGAGGACCTGCACGCCGTGGTCCACGAGATCACGCACGCCGCTGACCTCGGCCCCTTCCGGGCCGATGATGCCGACAGCGACATCCGCACGGTGTTCTCGTGGTCCTACCGCGCCCTCCCCGCCGACGCC